>CAZMXF010000119.1:0-7337 GCA_964570015.1 uncultured Oscillospiraceae bacterium
AGGACTCGCTCTGGCTCAACCACATGGTGGAAAACCTGCTGGCCAGCACCCGTCTTGAGAACGGGGAGGCCAAGCTGAGCTTCTCCACGGAAGTCCTGGAGGACATCCTGGAGGAAGCAGCTTCCCATGTGCGCGCCTTCAGTCCAAACCATCAGATCCTCGTGGAATCTCCTTCGGAGATGATCCTGGTCCGTGCGGATGCCCGTCTGATCATGCAGCTGCTCATTAACCTTCTGAACAACGCGGTCAAGTACACCCCGGAAGGTTCCACCGTCCGGGTCACGGCGGAGAAGCGGGGCGGGACAGCCTATATCACCGTCGCCGACAATGGGCCAGGTGTCCCGGATGAACACAAACCAAAGATTTTTGATATGTTCTACACCGGCGATCAGAGCGTCTCGGACGGACGGAGAAGCCTCGGTTTCGGCCTCGCGCTCTGCAAAACAATCGTCAAAGCGCACGGCGGTGAGATTTCGGTCTCCGACAACGTCCCGCACGGTGCAGTCTTCACTTTCAGTCTGCCTGCGGAGGAGGTGCCTCTGAATGGATAAAACACTGATTCTGGTCGTGGAGGATGATCTTCCCGTTCAGAACCTGATTACCGTCACGCTCAAAGCGGAGGGGTATCGTTATCTCACCGCACAAACCGGACAGGCCGCGGTCATCAGCGCCGCCACGCATAATCCGGATATCATTCTTCTGGATCTCGGACTGCCGGATCTGGACGGCGTCGAAGTCATCCGCCGGGTCCGCTCGTGGTCGAATGTACCCATCATCGTCATCAGCGCCCGCAGTGAGGATCCCGACAAAATCGACGCGCTGGACGCCGGTGCGGACGACTATCTGACAAAACCCTTTTCCGTTGCGGAGCTTCTGGCACGGCTGCGGGTCACGCTGCGGCGGCTCAGCGCAGCCTCGCCCGATTCCGCATCCTCCGTTTTTCATAACGGTGCCCTGACTATCGACTATGCCGCCGGCTATGCCAGTCTTGACGGGGAGGAGATCCGTCTCACCCCTATAGAATATAAACTGTTGTGTCTGCTTTCCCGGAATGTCGGGAAGGTTCTGACGCATAAATACATCACGCAAAACATCTGGGGAGACAGTCTGGAGAGCAGCACGGCTTCTCTGCGCGTCTTCATGGCGACGCTGCGCAAGAAGCTGATGCGTACGCCGGACAGCCCCGCCTTTATCCAGACTCACGTCGGGGTCGGCTACCGGATGATTCGCGTGGAAGAGACTACGGAGTAAACTGTCATGAAAAAACGTTCGGGCTTTCGATTCGGCATGTTCCTCGTGACCATCGGCATCGTCTACGGCGACATCGGCACCTCGCCCATGTACGTCATGAAGTCGATCCTCGAGGGCAACGGGGGCATCACACAAATCGACGGAGACTTCATCATCGGCTCTCTCTCCCTCGTCATCTGGACCATCACCCTGCTGACGACGGTCAAGTACGTACTGATCGCCATGAAAGCGGATAACCACGGAGAGGGCGGAATCTTTTCGCTCTATTCTCTGGTCCGCGACTGCGCCAAATGGCTGATTGTTCCGGCGATGCTGGGCGGCGCGGCCCTGCTGGCTGACGGCGTTCTGACACCGGCGGTAACGGTCACCACCGCCGTGGAAGGACTCCGCAGCATTGAGAGCATGGACCGCTTCCTCGGAGCCGGTCAGTGGAAGGTCGTCGTCATCACACTGTGCATCATCACCGCACTCTTCTCCGTGCAGCATGCCGGAACCAGCCGGATCGGAAAAGCCTTCGGCCCTGTCATGCTGCTGTGGTTTTCCTTTCTGGGAATCACCGGCGGAGCACACATTCTTTCCTTTCCCGTCGTGCTCAAAGCCTTCAATCCGATTTATGCTGTCCAGGTCCTGCTCAGTCCCGCAAACAAGCTGGGCTTTATGATTCTCGGCAGTGTCTTCCTCGCCACCACCGGTGCCGAAGCGCTCTATTCCGACATGGGCCACGTGGGAAAGGAAAACATCTACTTCAGCTGGCCCTTCGTCAAGATCTGCCTGATCCTGAACTACCTTGGTCAGGGTGCCTGGATCATT
The DNA here is from genome assembly GCA_964570015.1 of uncultured Oscillospiraceae bacterium. Taxonomy (GTDB): domain Bacteria; phylum Bacillota; class Clostridia; order Oscillospirales; family Oscillospiraceae; genus Limivicinus. The sequence continues at coordinate 2,062 of CAZMXF010000119.1, forward strand.
CAGAGCCGCGGCGATGCCGCGCTTGCCCAAGTCATCGATCTGAATCCCTTCTTCCTCATGCTGCCCGAGCTGCTGCGCCCCTTCGCGGTCATTCTCGGTGCCGCTGCGGCGGTTATCGCGTCCCAGGCGCTCATTACCGGCTCCTATACGCTGGTATCTGAAGCGATCCTGCTGGACCTCCTGCCGCATCTGGAAATCCGCTATCCCTCTGATACCAAGGGGCAGCTCTACATCGGCACCGTCAACAGTCTGCTCTGGATCGGCTGCTCTCTCGTGGTGCTGTACTTCCGGTCCGGTGCCCGCATGGAATCGGCCTACGGACTCGCCATCACCGTCACCATGCTGATGACCACGCTCCTGCTCTGCGTCTATCTGCGCGATCTCCGAAAGAAGGGACTCCTAGCCTATCTGATGCTGCTGGTGTTCGGCGGGATCGAAACGATTTTCTTCATCTCCAGTCTCAGCAAGTTCATGCACGGCGGCTATGTCACCGTGATCCTGACCCTTACACTTCTCTTCCTGGAGATCATCTGGTACCGCGGAACCCAGCTTGAGCGGAAATACTCCACGCGGCTGAAGATCCGGGATCACATCGGCAGCCTCGTCGCGCTGCACAACGACCCCGACATTCCGCTTCTCGCGCATAATCTGGTCTATCTGGACGGCGAGCGGGATCTCGAACTGATGGACCGCGATATTCTCTATTCCATTCTTGACAAGGACACCAAACGGGCTCAGGCCTACTGGTTTGTGAACGTCCACGTGCTCAACGAGCCCAAGACCATGAACTACGAGTTGGAAACCTACGGGACGGACTGTGTCTTCCGGATTCGTCTGAACCTGGGCTTCAAGTGCTCGCAGCGGGTCAATGTCTACCTGCGCCAGATCGTTCATGATCTCCAGTCAAGAGGGGAACTCCCCGTTCAGAACAAGCGTTATTCGATTTACGGCGAGTCCACCGTCGGCACCTTCAAGTTCTGCATCATCCAGAAATCCGTCACAACCAAAACGGAGCTCTCCTCCCTGGACGAATTCGTGCTGAACACCAAATACGCCATTCGCCGGGTTGCCGGATCCAAGGAGCGCTGGTACGGGCTGGACACCTCTTCCCTGATTCTTGAGTCCGTTCCCCTGATCACGGCCGGCAGTACGGAACGCGACCGCATCACCCGAGCGTAAAACGGTGCTGGCTCCTCTGCAAACAGTCCGCATTCACTGAGCAAATAACCAGAAACAGTCGAACCCTCCGACAGGCTTCAAAGGCCCGTCGGAGGGTTCGTTTTTTCAGACTTCATTATTCTGTATCCGCTTATTTCACCACGTCGTGAAACACTTTGGCCTGGCTGAAGAGCCATTCCATTACCGCAACGCAGCGATAAGCAGCGTTGAAGGATGCGACATGCACCGCAGGATTCGCCATCGTAATCTTTTCCATCAGCTTCTCTGCCTGTTTCAGCTCCTCATCGTCGGCGACGATTGTTCCAGTCCGCCAGAAAACAAAGTAGTGTCCGGTCTCACTGACCGTGAGCTTGATCCCTGAGAGGGTCCGGTCATAGGGTTCCCAGTCGCCGTTCCAGATCGAATAGGCATAGCCGACTCCCTGTGCCGCAAAGCGGTCCATGAGTCTCTGGGAGCAGCGATATGCCCCTCTGTCGTCCTCCGCCGCGAAGCAGATAAACTTCTGGTCTTTCAGGGCTTCCAAGCGGTTTACGTCCCACTGGCCGCTGACAAACATACACGCGGTGAAGAAGCCCGGATCCTCTGACGCGATGGACATCAGTGCTTCGCAGCCCATCCCCTGACCCGTACCGTAAATCCGGCTGCTGTCCACCGCGTATTCACTGCACAGGAAACCGACAAAGTTCTTCGTGAGTGCGACATAGCCTGTCGTCGTATAGCCGTAGACATGGTCAAGAATCGCTTCGCGGTACAGCGGAACGACAACAATCGCCGGGAAATGTTCCTGCCATTCCTTTGCGGTCCAGACCAATCCGCCGATACCCTGCACCAGGGGGAGTTCCGGATTGGTTCCGGTAGACGTCACATCCGGCAGGAAGAGCACCAGCGGGTAAGCAGATGCCTTGTCATACTTTTCCGGCAGAAAGATGTTGTAATGGACATAGAGGCCGGTTTCCCGGTCAGTATAGGTCATCCGATGAAACAGTGCCGGCTGGTTCAGGATCAGCTCCCACTTGTCATCGGCAAAGCTTTCGTCCACTGCCGTAAGGGAAGTCTTCTTTGTCTCGCTGTCCCCGCCGGTCACGGTCTCCAGTTGTTCGACGGGAGCCCCATGTACTGCATCCTCTGCAAAAACGCTGTGTGCCGTCGTACTGCCCAGCGTTGTCAAAAGCAGGACCATTGCAAGCGCAGCCGAGGCCGCCTTCCGCCACATTCCAACTATCGAGCCTGTGACCGTACCGGCCGGATCACCAGTGCGCCGGTGACATTTTTCCGCTTTCCTCCCGCCACAGGTGGGAGGATCAATGCTCTTTCTCTTCATGCCCATACCAGCCAGATCACTAATGCACCGGTGAACGCCGCGATAAACGTAAACGGAATGCCAATCCGGGTAAAGTCCCCGGTGGAGACCTTGTATCCTTCTTTCTGAAGGATGCCGATTCCGGCGATATTGGCCGACGCCCCCACCGGGGTGATGTTTCCGCCCAGCGTCGCGCCGATCAGAAGCCCGAAGGCAAAGAGATAGGGTTCCATACCCAGCTGTGCGGCAATGCCGCTGACCACCGGGAGCATGGTCGCCACATAGGGAATGTTGTCAATAAAGGCACTCAGAAGTACGGAGACCCCCACGATCAGCACATAGGTGATGAGCTTGGAGCCGCCGCCCAGCTTCACAAACAGGGAAGCGATGGCGTCGATCACGCCGGCCTGGGTGATGCCCTCGATGACCATGAAGAGACCAGCCAGCAGCAGGAGCGTCTTATAGTCGATGGACTTCAGTACGCTTTTGGCTACGCCGCCGGAACGCTGGCGGATCAGTTCATAGAGGATGCCGATCAGTGCCAGACCGCAGCAGATGATGCCGTTGGTGAGTTCCGGCTTGTTTTCAAACTGGGACGCGACGATGAGCAGCACAACCGTCCCCACCATCAGCACCGTCGGGACATAATCGGTCACAACAGTCTTGACCTCCGCCGTCACCTTCTCCTTTTCATGGCGGAAGATGAAGAGCAGCACCGGGATAGTGAGCATCGCGCCGGCTTCCACCGCGAAGGCGATGCCCGGTCGGCCCATGAACCAGAAGAAGTCGTTGAAGCTCATATTCATGTAGCCCGCCAGCAGGATCGACGTGGTGTCGCCCACCAGGGTCGCCGCTCCCTGCAGGTTGCTGGAGACGGCGATGGCAATAATCAGCGGGATCGGATTTGTCTTCAGCTGCCTGGCCACGGCAAGCCCCACCGGCGCAACCATCAGCACCGTCGCGACGTTATCCACGAAAGCCGAGATTACACCCGAGAAGATCGACAGCACCACCGCCGCCCACTGAATGTTCGGCACCTTCTGCAGCAGCTGTTCCGCCATCCGGCCCGGCATCTGGCTCTGAATAAACAATTCCACCGTCGCCATCGTGCCCGTCAGCATCATCAGAACGTTCCAGTTGATTGCGCCCAATGCGCCCATCGGCGGCAGGATTCCGACCAGCATAAAAACCACCGCCGCAGAGAGCGCGATGATCCATCTGTAGTCCGCAAAGATCAGCAGCAGCACATACATGCCGGCAAACAGCGCCAGCGCAAGTATCATTGTATTCATGTCAAAAACCTCCGCGTATTCCGATTCGTTCTTACGGCCGCCGTCTTCGTCCGGTCTGCCCCGGCAGGCGGCGGTTTTCAGAAGCAGCCTGGATTACAGGCAGGATCAGATCATCGTCTCCGGATGAAAGATTTCATCAAAACGCTCTCCCGTCAGAAAGCCCAGACGGACGCAGGCCTCTTTCAGCGAGATGTTCTCCTGAAAGGCCAGCTTCGCGGTTTTCGCCGCGTTTTCATAGCCGATAAACGGGTTCAGCGCTGTCACCAGCATCAGGGAGTTGTGCAGGTTGGCTTCCATTCGATTCCGGTCCGCCCGGATGCCGGCAGCACAGTTCTTTGTGAAGGACACGATCGACTCCGAGAGCAGCCTCACCGACTGCAGGAAGTTATAGGCCAGCACAGGCAGGAACACATTGAGCTCAAAGTTTCCTTGAGACGCAGCAATACCGATCGCCGTGTCATTTCCCATCACCTGGACCGCCACCATCGTCACCTGTTCACACTGCGTGGGATTCACCTTGCCGGGCATAATGGAACTGCCCGGTTCATTTTCCGGGATCCGGATTTCTCCGAGGCCGCAGCGCGGTCCGCTGGCCAGCCAGCGCACATCGTTTGCGATCTTCATCATATCTGCCGCCAGCGCCTTGACCGCTCCGTGTGCGAAGACGAGCTCATCTCTGGAGGTCAGGGCGTGGAACTTGTTCCCCGCCGTAACAAAGCGCGTTTCCGTAATCCGGGAGATTTCTTCAGCCGCCAGCCGGTCAAAGCCGTCCGGGGCGTTCAGGCCGGTTCCGACAGCCGTTCCGCCCAGCGCCAGCTCCCGCAGCGGTTCCAGTGCCAGCTTCAGCATCTGGAGGTCCCGCTCCACCGAGCTTCTCCACCCGCTGATCTCCTGGGAAAAACCGATGGGAACCGCATCCTGCAGGTGTGTTCTGCCGCTCTTGACCACGCCTGCATTCTCCGCCTCCAGGCGCTCCAGTTCCCGGATCAGGGCTTCTGCCGCCGGGATCAGCTGCCGCTCCAGTCCCAGGACTGCCGCGATGTGCATCGCCGTCGGGAAAGTGTCATTGGACGACTGGCTCATGTTGACATCATCATTCGGATGGCAGCGCTTTTCTCCCGCCAGCTCGTTCGCCCGGTTCGCGATCACTTCGTTTGCGTTCATGTTCGACTGCGTGCCGGAGCCGGTCTGCCACACCACCAGTGGGAAGTGTTCGTCCAGTTTGCCTGCGACGACTTCGGCGGAAGCGGTTTCGATCGCGGCAAGCTTATCCGCCGTCATTTTCTCCGGCAGCAATTTGCGGTTTGCCCGGGCAGCGGCCTGCTTCAGGATACCGAAGGCGTGGATGATCTCAAGCGGCATCGTCTCGATCCCGACGCCGATCCGGAAATTCAGGCAGCTGCGCTGTGTTTGCGCTCCCCAGTAGCGGTCTGCCGGGACCTGCACTTCACCCATCGAATCATGTTCCGTTCTGTATGTCACGCAGGTCACTCCTTTTCTTTCGT
>CAZMXF010000120.1:0-7320 GCA_964570015.1 uncultured Oscillospiraceae bacterium
CGGTCTCCCACCCGGAAGATCACTTCCCCCACCGGACGTTCCTTCTTTTCCGCTGCGGGCGGATTCAGGGCCGCCTGCAGAAGTCTGTTCAGGGCCGCCGTGCCGCACTCCCCTTTTCTGGTGGGTGCAAGGACCTGGATTTCCTCCGGCGGGATCTGCATCTTTTTCGGCAGTCTGGTGCTGCACAGCTCCACCACCGTCTCGGCAATCGAGCCTGCCTGCAGGCGCTGCAGGCGGAAGAAGTCTCCTGCGTTCTCTGAAAGATTCGGGTGTTCGCCGCGGTTGATCAGGTGGGCGTTGCGTACGATGCGGCTGGTCTCCCGCTGGCGGAAAATCTCCGTCAGCATGACCGAGGGAACCACTTCGCTGCGCAATATGGCCGAGAACACGTCTCCCGGTCCCACCGCAGGCAGCTGCGCCGCGTCTCCCACCAGCATCAGGCGTGCCGAGACCGGCAGCGCTTTCAGCAGCGCATGCATCAGGCGGATGTCCACCATCGAGCACTCATCAATGATCAGCGCATCACAGCGGAGAGGATCCTCCGCGTTTTTCGTGAAGACCAGGTCCATGTTGTCTTCGGAAAGCTTTGCGCCCAGCATGCGATGGATGGTGGCTGCCTCCACTCCCGTAAGCTCGGTCATGCGCTTCGCCGCACGTCCGGTGGGCGCAGCCAGCAGGGTTTTGAGGCCCAGCCGGTCATAGAGCTTCAGCACCGCCCGCAGTGACGTGGTCTTTCCCGTGCCTGGGCCGCCGGTCACGGCGAGGATGCGGTTCTGCATCGCATAACGCAGGATCTGCTTCTGCTGTTCGGCAAAGTGCATTCCCTGTTCAGCCTCACACTCTTCGATCAGCTGATCCAGATTGAGATTTCCTCCGGGCAGCTTCTGGACCATGGAGGCAATCCGCTCCGCGGTCTCCCGCTCCGCCCGGTACATATCGGGGAGATAGCAGGCGTCCTGCCCGGCAATCGAATCCCGGGCCAGATCGCCCTGCTCCGCCATGTCTTCCATCACGGAGGCGATATCTTCCTGTTCCAGCTGCAGCTGTTCCGCAGCGGCGGCGCAGAGCTTTGCCCAGGGAATAAAACAGTGGCCGTTGTGCTCGTTATGCCGGAGAACGAAGGTAACGCCGGCACGGATCCGGTTGGGATCTGCATCCTCGATCCCCAGCTCCTCGGCCAGGCGGTCCGCCGCTGCAAACGGTGCGCCGATCCCGTCAACGGTAAGCAAATAGGGGTTTCCCTTCAGCAGTTCCAGGGCGTTCTCGCCGAAAAAGCGATACATCCGCACCGCATATTCCGGTGCGATCCCGGATGCGCTCAACAGAAGGACGAGCTTTTTCAAACCGACCTGCCGCCTGAATTCCTTTGCGATCTTTTCCGCCTTGTTCAGGCTGATGCCGCGGATTTCGGCCAGACGGCTTGGCTCCTCTTCCAGGACGCGCAGCGCGCTCTTTCCGAAGCGTTCGACGATCTGTCCCGCCATCACCGGGCCGATCCCCTTGACCGCGCCGGAAGCCAGGTAGGAAAACACCGAGCGTTCATCTTCCGGGGTGCTCCGCTCCGAGGATTCCGCTTCAAACTGCCGTCCGTAGGTTCCGTGCATTCCCCAGTGTCCGTAGGCCGTGATGGTCTCTCCCGGCCACGCATAGGGGAAAGTCCCTGTCATTTTCTGTTCCGTGCCGTCAGTGTCCGTCACGCTCAGAACGGCATAGCCGTTTTCTTCGTTACAGAAGATGACACTGCGGACCGTACAGCTGAGTACGTCAATCTCTTCCTCGTGATTAGGTTCTTGCTTGATGATAGTATCCACAGCAGCTTACTGACTCTCCATCCTACGGTCATTATCTTTTCCTGCCTGCGGCGCAGAAGGGCGTAGTATTCCGCAGGCCGCCGGGCAGGCAGTCACGCAGATCTTCCGGACTCTCCGCAGATTATTGATTCTCCGGTTCGAGCACCTGTTTCAGGTACTGTCCGGTATAGCTTGCTTCGCAGCGGGCACAGTCTTCCGGCGTCCCGGCAAAGACCAGCTCCCCGCCTTCGTCACCGCCCTCGGGGCCCAGATCGATGATGGTATCGGCGACCTTGATGACGTCCAGATTATGTTCGATCACGATGACGGTGTTCCCCGCATCGGTTAGCCTTGACAGGATATCCGTCAGGCGATGGACATCTGCCACATGCAGTCCCGTGGTCGGTTCATCCAGGATATAGACCGTTCGGCCCGTTGCCCGTTTCGAAAGCTCTGTCGCAAGCTTGACCCGCTGGGCCTCGCCGCCGGAAAGCGTTGTGCTGGACTGTCCCAGCTTGATATAACCCAGCCCCACATCATAGAGTGTCTGGAGCCGGTCGCGGATTTTCTCCTGATTGGTGAAAAAGCTGAGGGCTTCCTCTACAGTCATGTCCAGGACATCGGAGATATTTTTCCCCTTGTACCGTACTTCCAGCGTTTCCCGGTTGTAGCGCCGGCCGCCGCACACCTCGCAGGGGACGTACACATCCGGCAGGAAGTGCATCTCAATCTTGACCAGCCCGTCGCCGGAGCAGGCCTCACAGCGTCCGCCCTTCGTGTTGAAGGAGAAACGTCCCTGTCCATAGCCTCTCAGCCGTGCATCCTGGGTGGAGGCAAAGAGATTCCGGATGTCGTCGAACAGGCCCGTATAGGTCGCGGGGTTGGAGCGGGGTGTCCGTCCGATGGGGCTCTGATCGAGGGCGATAACCTTGTCGACGTGCTCCAGGCCCTCAATGCTGTCGAACCTGCCCGGATGAACCTTTGCCCGGTTCTTTTCGGACGCCAGGATCTTATACAGAATCTCCTGGATCAGAGAAGACTTTCCGCTCCCGGACACGCCGGTGACACAGATCAGTTCTCCCAGTGGGAAGTGTACGTCGATTCCCTTAAGATTGTGCTCCGCCGCACCGCGGATGACAAGCTCATGGCCGTTTCCGTGCCGCCTCGCCGTAGGGACGGGGATCTTCTTCTGTCCGCTGAGATACTGACCGGTGACCGACTCCGGGCAGGCACACAGATCGTCCACCGTTCCTGCGCAGACTACCTTTCCTCCGTTGACGCCGGCCCCGGGGCCGATGTCTATGACATGGTCGGCAGCGCGCATGGTCTCTTCGTCATGCTCCACCACGACCAGGGTATTTCCCAGATCACGAAGGCGGTATAATGTCTTCAAAAGCTTCGCATTGTCTCTTTGATGCAGACCGATGCTGGGTTCATCCAGAATATACAGCACGCCCATCAGGCTGGAGCCGATCTGGGTCGCGAGTCGGATGCGCTGGCTTTCGCCCCCCGAGAGCGTCCCGGAGGCCCGGGAGAGTGTCAGATAGCCGAGGCCCACACTGCTCAGGAAGTCCAGTCTGCTGCGGATCTCCTTGATGATCTGGGTTGCAATCAGCTGCTCCTTCTGCGTGAGTGTCAGGCTGTTCAAAAAGGCTGCTGCGTTCACCACCGAAAGCCTGGTGAGTTCCGCTATGTTCTTTCCGCCCACCGTCACCGCCAGAGCGGTCTGCTTCAGGCGCTGGCCTCCGCAGGTGGGACAGGGTGTCTCAGACATGCAGGATTCGATCTCCGCCCGCATTCCCGGACTCTGGGTCTCTCGATAGCGCCGTTCCAGATTCGGAACTATACCCTCGAATTCTCTCTTGATAATGCCGTGCCCATCCGCTTTTTCATAGCGCAGCTGCAGCGGCTCGCCCCTAGTCCCGTAAAGGATCGCATCAATGGCTTCCGGGGACAGGGTTTCGAGAGGGTCGGAGAGCTTAAAGTGGTACTTCTTCGCCATCGCGTCGAAGTACATCTTGGAGATTCCGTCCGCTTTCACATTCCCCCAGCCCGAGGCGTTGATGCCGCCGTTTTCGATGCTGAGCTTGCGGTTTGGCATAATGAGTTCGGGGTCGATGAGCATCTGGATACCGAGTCCCGAGCAGGTCGGGCAGGCGCCATGGGGGTTATTGAAGGAAAACAGCCGCGGTGTGATCTCTTCCAGCGAGATCCCGCAGTCCGGGCAGGCATAGTTCTGGGAGAAGCTGAGCTCTTCTTCCGTATCCTTCAACTCTGCAGTCAGCAGTCCGCCGGAAAGGTTCAGAGCCGTTTCCGCGGAATCCGTGAGCCGCCGCCGGATACTGTCCTTGACGGCGATACGGTCTACGATGACTTCGATGGTGTGTTTTTTGTTCTTATCGAGAGGGATTTCCTCTGCAAGGTCATAGACCAGCCCGTCCACACGGGCACGGACATAACCGGAGCGCTTCGCGTCCTCCAGAATCTTCCGGTGCTCGCCCTTCTTGCTCCTCACTACCGGTGCCAGCAGGGAGAGCCTGGTTCCCTCAGGAAGCTGCATCAGCCTGTCCACGATCTGATCCACAGTCTGCTGTCGGATTTCGCGGCCGCACTTCGGGCAGTGCGGAATTCCGATGCGCGCATACAGGAGGCGTAGATAGTCATAAATTTCTGTCACCGTCCCAACCGTGGAGCGGGGGTTCTTCGACGTGGTTTTCTGGTCAATAGAAATGGCCGGCGAGAGTCCGTCGATGGAATCCACATCCGGTTTGTCCATCTGCCCGAGAAACATTCTGGCATAAGAGCTGAGGCTTTCCACATAACGGCGCTGTCCTTCGGCATAAATGGTATCAAATGCCAGGCTGGATTTCCCGCTTCCGGAGAGTCCCGTGACAACCGTCAGCTTATCCCGTGGGATTTCTACGTCGATGTTTTTGAGGTTGTTTTCCCTCGCGCCCTTGATGACGATGTTTTCCTGCATGAGTTTCTGTTCCTTACCTGCTTATTCTGTAACTGTTTTATTATACGCTCTTTTTCGTTCGGTTGCAAGAAAGAGTCTGTAAATAAGTGTTGAAAATAAGAAAACACCGAACCTGTCGGTGTTTTCCGGATTCAGAATCTGTCGCTTCACTTTTTGACGGCTTTCTCTTCTGCGAGCAGAAGCTTCGGCAGCGCCATCACGTTGTTGATGTCGACCTGTTTGTAATCTACGTTTCGTCCCGTTACGCGGTTCTCTTCCGCAGAAAGCGCATCCAGGTTCTCCCAGGGGATAAGGCATGCGTGTTTTCTCTCTTCCCGGTTCTTCGAGATCCGGAATCCGGGCTGTTTTCCTGCCTCCTGCAGACGGGTAAAGGCCTCGATATTGGCTTCGAATTCCATCCGGCTCATCGGGACATATCCCATGGCGTAATGGAACGCACACCAGCGAAGATGCTCCGTCTCTCCAAGCACCTGACGCATCCGGTCATCCGGATTCCAGGTACCGGCGAGGATTTCTTCCCGATTGCTGACGGAGATCCGGATGAAGGCGGGAGTGAAGTCCGCAGAGGCACGCGAAGACATTTTCCCAAAGCTGTCGCAGGCCATCCACTTCTCCCAGTCGCTTCGGTCCGAGCTGTCGTATGTGCTGTTGAGCAGGATCGCCAGCCGGTCCGCCTCTCGCGCAGAGAGGTAGTTCAGCGTGCAAATCTCTGTACGGATCACCGGCTTCCCCACAGTCTCCTGGGTCCGGACGCCGTTTTCATCACACTGCACAACACAGATCCGCTCCGCGTGATTGCGCCGGAGATAGAGCATCAGATTGTCTGAGATTTCACGGTTCAGCGCCTCGTTCCCGGTACAGATCACGATCATCTTCAGACTGCCCAGATGTGTCCGGATATATTCATAAAACGTACTGCTTCTGGCATCTGCCGCATAACGCCGAATGTCATACTGCTGCAGCAGCTCCGGGCTGTCTTCCTCAAGGAACCCCGATTCGTTCTCCACATTCGGCGAAAACACTGCCGCATGGAACGTGCTTCCGGCAAACTGGCCGTTCATGACCAGCTTTTTCAGTGCCGCCTGCCCATGCCGTCCGAAGCCCGCCACCACACAGTCAAAATCCTCGGTCGCCCGTCCTCCGGCGTCGAAATGCATAAAGTCCCAGGGGGGGCAGGTGCGGATCAGGGCCCGGGCTGCCAGATCAGCCGTATCAAACACATTGACATATCCGAAGCCGTACGCCTTCTCTGAAACCTGCAGCATGGGCGCCAGAATGTCCTCCGCCCCGGGCAGGGTGATCTCTGTGTTTTTGGCGGGGACATTCGCCTTCTCAAGGGCACCCTTCAGGCGCAGCGCATAGAACAGGTTCTGGTCTTCCGCCTGCTCAAGGGCATAGACCGTAAGCTTCCGCTTCCGGATCCGAAGTTTGCGGATCACGGATTTTTCAGACTGTACCGCAGCACTTCCCGCCAGGACGGACATACCGGCCGTGTTCAGATCGTTCACCGTGGACTCGTCGGCATTCTCTGTGATAAACACCACTGACGTCTTTCCGGCCGTGATGCATTCTCGTCCCAGGGCAATACTTTTTTCGTTGATGCCGTAGATCAGGGTGAGATCCCCGTGACGTGCCAGCACAAACCGCAGATACCGCAGCAATCCGGCGCCGATGGTGTACATTGCGGCGCTGGCCATGGAATAGAACGCCATCAGGTGCACTGTCCAGAAAATGATCAAGCCGGCCCGGGTGGAAACCGGGGTCGTATTCTGGATGGTTTCCAGGTCATTCACACCGATGAACATACGGATGACGGTCATCGGGGTACGGATGGCCGTCAGAACAAGGTCATCCTGAAATGCTTCCGCGTATCCGATCCCATAGATGAGAAGGCCTCCCACCACACCGATCGCCATAAACACCGTGCTCAGCCTGCGTGCAACAGATGGCTTGAGCACCAGGCCGAGAATCAGGGCCAGGAACACCAGCGCCGATAAAATCAGACTCAGAATTGGGAGCATAAATATGCCTCCGTTCCAATCAGGTAATTTATCTTTCTGATTATAACATCCGGAGCCGGCGGAATCAAGCACCGTCGGCTCCGGGGATCATTCTATCTGTTTTCCGGGATCAGCCTCTGAATCTGGACAGGAAGTCGATGGTCTCCTGCTTCTGCGGGTTGCCGAAGATCTCCTCCGGGCTCCCCTGCTCGCAGATCACACCGTCGCTCATATAGACGACCCGTTTGCTCACATCCCTCGCAAACGCCATCTCATGGGTAACGACCAGCATTGTCATCCCGCTCTCTGCCAGGTCCTTCATAACGGTCAGGACCTCTCCGACCATCTCCGGGTCCAGGGCCGAGGTCGGCTCGTCAAAGAGCAGAACCTCCGGATCCATCGCCATGGCCCGCGCAATTGCGACGCGCTGCTTCTGACCGCCAGAGATCTGACGCGGACGGGCGTTGATATACGGCGTCATGCCGACCTTGTCCACGAGAAGCGCAAGGTAAATCTCTCTGTTTCGACCCGTAAAGGCGAGATGGTTCAC
>CAZMXF010000121.1:0-2179 GCA_964570015.1 uncultured Oscillospiraceae bacterium
CGCTACGACAGACTCCGTGACCGCTACGATATCACGGTCACAGGGAACGATGCCGGCTTCCTGCCAGGCTGCCTGTACGGAATCTGCAACGAGCTTTGCAATGTCGTCGCCCTGACGGATAATGGGTGCGCGTACACCGCGCACAACAGTGCCGATGGTTCTCATGATGATGAAAGACTCCTTTTCAAGTGGCTTGATTTTTACGATGGTATTATACAGTTTGGCCAGGGAGAAGTAAAGAATTATTTTCCGTTTCGGATGAACAGGCGCGGGTTCCATACCTGAATAAAGCGGTCGGAACTACGAGCTGAAATGACTGCAGGCAACAGTACTCAACTTGCGATTTCGGCATCTTTGGCGTATACTGAAACCGGAATTGAAAGCATCGGCACAGGAGGGTATCATTCAAATGAATTACAGGGCGGAATATGAGAGATGGCTGGAACATACCGAGGGGGATGTGCTGGAAGAGCTGCGTCAGGTGGACGAGACACAGATCGAAGACGCGTTTTACCGCGATCTGGCCTTTGGAACAGGCGGTCTTCGCGGCGTGATCGGAGCGGGAACCAACCGGATGAACATTTATGTGGTCGCGAAGGCGAGTCAGGGACTGGCAAATTACCTGGGGACCGGAGCAAGCGTCGTCATCGGCTATGACAGCCGGATCAAGAGTGACGCCTTCGCCAGAACGGCAGCCGGGGTGTTTGCCGCCAACGGCATCACAGTCCATTTCTGGCCGGAGCTTTTGCCGGTTCCAACCGTAAGCTTCGCAGTTCGCAGACTCGGCGCTTCCGCCGGAGTGATGGTCACGGCGTCGCACAATCCGTCCAAATACAACGGCTACAAGGTCTACGGACCGGACGGCTGCCAGATCACGACGGAAGCAGCAGCTAAAATCCTTTCCGAGATCCGGGCGCTTGATATCTTCGCTGATGTGAAGAGCATGGCGTTTGAAGATGGAATCCAGACCGGGAGGATCCGGTATATCGAAGAGGATGTTCTGACGGCATTTATCGAGGAAGTGAAAGCGCAGTCCGTCCTCTTCGGAGATGAAATCGATCGTGATGTCGCCATCGTATACAGCCCGCTGAACGGAACCGGACTGAAGCCGGTGACCCGTGCTCTGAAGGAGAGCGGATTCACCAACATCACGGTGGTGGAAGAGCAGCGTAATCCGGACGGACGCTTCCCGACCTGCCCGTATCCGAATCCGGAAATCCGGGAGGCGATGGGGCTGGGGCTGCGATATGCTGCCCGACTTAACGCGGACCTCCTCCTGGCGACCGACCCGGACTGTGACCGCTGCGGAATTGCGGTGCGGAATGCCTCCGGAGAGTATCAGCTGCTCTCCGGCAACGAGGTCGGGCTCCTGCTGCTGGATTATATCTGCGCACAGCGGGTTCGGCATGACCATATGCCGGCGCATCCGGTTTTTGTCAAGACAATTGTGACGATGGATCTGGCAGAAAAGATAGCAGCGCATTACGGCGTAGAGACGGTCAACGTCCTTACCGGTTTTAAGTTTATCGGTGAGGTAATCGGCAGGCTGGAGCGGGACGGGAGAGAAGACGACTATATCTTCGGCTTTGAAGAATCCTACGGATACCTCACAGGAACTTACGTCCGGGATAAGGACGGAGTGGATGCCGCCTTCATGATTTGTGAGATGTTTGCATTTTACAAGACGCAGGGCATCTCTTTGCTCGAGAAACTGAACGAGCTGTACGAGACCTATGGCTACTGCTTGAATACGCTGCATTCCTACGAATTTGACGGCAGTGCCGGTATGCAGAAGATGCAGAAAATCATGGCGGTGTTCCACCGCGGGCTGGAACAAATCAGCGGCCGCAGGATCCTGCGTACGGAGGATTACAGCAAAGGACTCAAAGGACTCCCGGCCTCAGATGTGCTGAAATTCTTCTTAGAGAAAGGAAGCGTGGTAATTCGGCCCAGCGGAACGGAGCCGAAGCTCAAGATGTATATCAGCGTCACTGCGCCGGACAGAGAGACGGCGGAGAAAACCGAGGCGGAAATCACGGCAGAACTGGAGCGGAAGCTGTAAGCAAGGAAAAACAACGGGACCGTATGAATCAAGCGGTCCCGTTGTGCATCAGAAAATGATACAGGGCTAACATGCCTCAATCTCTTTGATGTTATACTCATTCCCGGTGACGAGAAA
>CAZMXF010000121.1:2279-7286 GCA_964570015.1 uncultured Oscillospiraceae bacterium
GCCAGTTTTTCAACCGTGTCGATCACATAATAAATCGTTCCTAATTCATGCATGGATCGTGAGGCCCTTTCTGAGAATTTGGTTTTAATAGGTTTCCACCTGTGCTCTCATCATAACATAACGGGCCTGATTTGTCACGTCTGAGTGTCTTGTTTTGTGCATTTTCGATAAAAATGCCGGACAATAACGACATTTTCGCCAAAATGTAAATATCTTTTGCCAAATCAGGAATAATGTGTTATGCTAAAAAAAGAGGACAGGATGAACGAGCAAAAAAAGGGGGGTTGACATGGCGACAGGTACAAAAGAAGCATTGGCCGCAGCACTCCGTCAGATGATGACGGTAAAGCCGATCGACAAGGTCACGGTAAAGGATATCGTGGAGATCTGCGGAGTGAACCGGCAGACTTTCTACTATCATTTTGACGATGTAGACGATCTGCTGGAGTGGGTTTTTGAGCAGGATTCGGACCGGGTGTTCCCGCGGGAAGTTATATACAATCACTGGATGGAGGATATGATGGGCTACTTTGACTATCTGGTCTCCAACAGTGCTTTTACACTGAATGTGTATAACTCCAACAGCAGGCTTTACATGCTGCGCTATCTGAAGGCGCGGATGGCCACCTGCATCCGGAGCTTTGCGGAGATTGCCTCGGAGGGGAAGAATATCGACCGGCAGGATTTTGAGTTTGTAGTGGAGTTCTATGCCAACTGTGCAATCGGCTTCATCTCACAGTGGATGGACATGGGAATGCAGCTCCCGAAGGAGATTACACGAGAGCGGATTCTCAGGGTGATGGACCAGAGCATCGAAAACATACTTGGACGGTTTACCAGCCCGAAATACAGACCTGTTTATTGAGGAAATCAGATCCACCGCCTCCAGCGTGGAACGGGAAAGTTGAGATCCCGGGATACAGGATATATTGAGTAAACCAGATCCCCCGCCGGAGGCGGGGGATCTGGTTTACTCAATGCTGATTCGGCGTTTTGCCTCGGAGAGCATGAGTTTGATGCGATTAAGCTGGTTGACCTCACTGGCACCCGGGTCATAGTCCACCGCGGCGATGTTTGCATGTGGATAAGTCCGGCGCAGGGCCTTGATGACGCCCTTGCCGACGACGTGGTTGGGCAGACAGGCGAAAGGCTGAATGCACACGATGTTTTCAACACCCTCGGTGAGAAGCTCCGCCATCTCGCCGGTGAGAAACCAGCCTTCACCGTATTGATTCCCGAGGGAGAGGAAGGGCTTGGCCAGTTCCGCAATCTTCTCAATGGGCATAGGCGGCTTGAAGCGCCGGCTCTCCTCCAGTGCTTTCAGCGCCGGAGCACGCAGGGCACGGATAGCCCGGACGCCGAACCAGGCGGTGGCGGAAGCAGTCCAGGGTTTCCCGAGAAACTTATGCCGATAGTCGTTGTTGTAGACGCAGTAGTTGAGAAAATCCATCAAATCCGGAACAACCGCCTCGGCACCCTCCTGTTCCAGGAGATTGACCAGGTGATTATTCGCCAGGGGCATATACTTTACGAGGATTTCGCCGACGACACCGACGCGCGGTTTGCGCACGGTCTCGTTGATGGGGAGATGGTCAAAACGCTGAACAATCTCCCGGCAGAGTGCAGCGTAGTTCTCACGGCTCTCGCCCTTGAGCGAAGCAATACAGCGTGCCCGGAGTTCGGCATGCAGCGCATTCGCGGAGCCGGGAATGCGCTCATAGGGACGGATACGATACAGGCAGCGAAGAAAAAGGTCGCCGAAGACGATGGCTTTGCCGGCCGAAAGGATCATAGGCGCGGAAAGCCGGAACCCTTCGTTCTTCTCCATGCCGTTGGCGTTCAGGGAGATAACGGGAATATGCGAGAGACCGGCCTTGTCAAGGGCACGGCGAATGAAACTCACATAGTTGCTGGCCCGGCAGCATCCACCGGTCTGCGACATGATGATGGCGAGGCGGTCAGTGTCATAGTCTCCGGAGAGAACGGCCTGCATGATCTGGCCCACAACCGTCATGGCAGGAAAGCAGGCGTCGTTGTTAACATATCGGAGTCCGGTGTCGATGGCGGTGCGGTTGTCGTTGGAGAGCACCACCATGTTGTACCCATGGCTGCGGAAAACGGGCTCCAGCAGGTCAAAGTGAATCGGACTCATCTGAGGTGCAAGAATGGTGTAGCCCCCGCGCCGCATCCGATCGGTGAATTCTGCCCGGTGATAGGCCACCTTCTGCGGATGAGAGACGATGTGTTTTTCCTGCCGCATGTTCATGGCGGCCAGCAGGCTGCGGATCCGGATCCTCGCCGCGCCAAGGTTGTTGACCTCGTCGATCTTCAGGACGGTGTACAGCTTCCCGCTGTTTTCAAGAATCTCGCTGACCTGGTCTGTGGTGACGGCGTCCAGCCCACAGCCAAAAGAGTTGAGCTGAATCAGTTCAAGATCCTCATGGCGGGCGACGAATTCGGCAGCGGTATAGAGACGGGAATGATACACCCACTGATCCGTGACGCGCATAGGACGTTCGGGATCAAAGTCGATGGGGAGACTGTCCTCGGTGAACACCGTGAGCCCGAACCCTGCGATCATCTCAGGAATGCCGTGGTTGATCTCGGGATCGATGTGATAAGGACGGCCGGCGAGAACAATGCCGCGGCTGTGAGAGGCCTCCATTTCTTCCAGAGCGCGGGCGCCCTCCTGACGGATGTCCTCCTTGGCGCGAAGCTGCTCCGCCCAGGCGCGGTGCGCAGCTTCCCGGACATCAGATTCCGGAATCTGCCAGTACTCGGCAAAGAACGGGACGAGACGGTCGGCGGCAGTCTTCTCATCGGTCATGGCGATGAACGGCCGGAGATAACGGATATCCTTATCCGTCACGTCCTCCACGTTGTTCTTGAGATTCTCCGCATAGGAGACGACGATGGGACAGTTGAAATGGTTCTGGGCGTCGCGGGTTTCCTGATGCTCATAGAATACGCAGGGATGGAAGATGGTACGGATACCGCGGTCGATGAGCCACTGAATATGCCCATGGGACAGCTTTGCAGGATAACATTCGGATTCAGAAGGAATGGAGTCCATACCGCGTTCATAAAGCTTTCTGGATGAGAAGGGAGAGAGTTCCAGACGAAAGCCCAGTTCCCGGAACAGCACTGCCCAGAAGGGATAGTCCTCGTAGATGCCGAGCACACGGGGAATGCCGACAATGCCGCGCGGCGCCTCGTCCGGCTTCAGCGGTGCGTAGGCGAAGAGCCGTTTGCGCTTGTAGTCGACAAGATTGGCGGCCCTCCGGACGGAGGCTTCCTCACCGAGACCGCGTTCACAGCGGTTTCCCGTGATATGCTGGCGACCCCCGGGGAAGGTGTTTACCGTAAGCAGACAGTTGTTCTGACAGCGACCGCAATGACGTGTTTCGGTGGTGTACTGCAGATTCAGCAGTTTCTCCCTGGAGAGCAGACTTCCGTCCTGACCGGTGTAATGCGCGCGCGCAATCAGCGCGGCACCGAACGCACCCATGATCCCGGCAATGTCGGGACAGACGACCTGAACCCCGGCAATCTCTTCAAAAGCGCGCAGTACGGCTTTGTTGTAGAAGGTACCCCCCTGAACAACGATGTGGGACCCGAGCTCCGAAGGATCGGTGAGCTTGATGACCTTGTAGAGAGCGTTCTTGATGACGGAATATGCCAGTCCCGCGGAGATATCCTGAACAGAGGCGCCTTCCTTCTGCGCCTGCTTGACATTGGAATTCATGAAGACGGTGCAGCGGGTGCCGAGATCCACAGGGTTTTCGGCAAAGAGCGCCTCCCGGGCAAAGTCCTCTGCCGTATAGCCAAGAGAATTGGCAAAGTTTTCCAGGAAGGAACCGCAGCCGGAGCTGCAGGCTTCGTTGAGCAGGACGTTATCGACGGAACCATGGCGGAGGCGGATGCACTTCATATCCTGACCACCGATGTCCAGCACACAGTCCACGTCCGGATCAAAGAACGCGGCGGCGGTGCAGTGGGCAATGGTCTCAACCTCGCCTTCATCGAGGTTGAAGGCGGTTTTGAGAAGCTGCTCACCGTAACCGGTGGAGCAGGAGCGTACGATATGAGCATCTTCCGGAAGGCCGGCAAAGAGTTCGCTCATGGCTCGCACTGCCGTACGTACCGGATCGCCCCGGTTGTTTGAATAGAAGGAAAAGAGAAGCTCGCCATCCATGCCGATGAGGGCGAGTTTGGTGGTGGTAGAACCGGCATCGATCCCCAGAAAACAATTCCCGTGGGCATTCCGGAGATCCCCCTTCGGTACAACGGCCCGGGCATGCCGGGCACAGAATTCATCGTAGCGGGAAGGGGAGGAGAAGAGCGGGGGAAGCCGCTTGAGCTCGAACGCAGTCTGTACCCCGCTGCGCAGCCGGCCGATCAGAACGCCGATCTCCACCGGCTCGGCGGAAGCTGCTCCGGGGACTGTTCCGGCACGAAGCTCCAGCGCGGTGCCCTGTGCGGCAAAAAGGTGAGAATCCGGAGGATCAATTACCTGTTCCTGCGTCAGACGCAGTGTACGAATAAAGGCTTTTTTTAGTTCAGGAAGAAAGTGCAGAGGACCGCCGAGAAACGCGACATTGCCGCGGATCGGCCGGCCGCAGGCCAGACCGGAGATGGTCTGATTCACCACTGCCTGAAAGATGGAGGCGGCGAGATCGGCTGTCGCTGCACCCTCGTTGATGAGGGGCTGAATGTCTGTCTTGGCAAAGACTCCGCACCGTGCGGCAATGGGGTAGATTTGGGTCGCCTGTTCTGCGGCGCGATTGAGTCCCTCCGCGTCGGTCTGGAGCAAAGCGGCCATCTGGTCGATGAAGGATCCCGTGCCGCCGGCGCATACACCGTTCATCCGTTCCTCCGGGGAACCGGAGAAGTAGATGATCTTGGCGTCCTCGCCGCCGAGCTCAATGGCGACGTCCGTCCCGGGAAAACGCGTGCGCAGCGCGGTAGCGACAGCGACGACTTCCTGCACGAAGGGAATCTCCAGAG
>CAZMXF010000122.1:0-4174 GCA_964570015.1 uncultured Oscillospiraceae bacterium
CACTTTATTACCGGTACAAATCAGTGTTCGGCCTGGATCGGGACCGGAGTAGCTGCATTTGACTATCTGAAAAGCGGGAATATCCACATCAAGTCCGCCTTGATAACCTTGCCTTTTTCAATGCTTGGTTCATTTCTCGGGGCAAAAATGAACCTGATGATGCCTGAGCAGTATTTAAGAATATTTATGGTTGCCAGCATCCCGGTTATTTCAATCTTCATTTTCACAGATAAGAAACTTGGTGAAACAGACAGGATTGAAGAGAAATCCAATCTGTCCATTATAATACGCTCTGCAGTAATCGGTTTATTTCTTGGTGGGTATCAGGGTTTTTACGGTCCCGGCGGCGGATTGTTTTTTATGCTTGCATATGCTGCTTGCCTTAAACTGAGTCTTGTTCGTGCTACAGGAAATACCAGATTCGTAGTAGCAATATCTTCGTTCACGTCTGTTTTGACATATGCTGTTTCCGGAACGGTACTCTGGAAACTGGCGTTGGCAGCCACGGCCTTCAATATAATCGGCTCCCATCTGGGAGCCACGATCGCCATCAAAAATGGGGTGAAAGTAATCCGCCCGATGATGTGTTTTATGATTATTCTTTTATTTATAAAGCTCATTACGGATATATTATGACAGCGGAGATACACCATAACAGGTAAATACAAAATCTGAAAGGCAGGAACTTGATAATGAATCTCGAGATTGCAGTAAAAAATCTGAAGTTGGCCGGATTCTCCGTCCATGTCTTCGATACCGGTGCTGAAGCTGCCGAATGGCTGAATCAGCAGGTTGACGGCAAAACAGTCGGAATAGGAGGTTCAGCAACAGTCAAAGCACTTGGCCTCTATGATCTTCTGCGAACACACAATACCGTCTACTGGCACTGGGAACAGGAACAGGATGAAGCCCGCCTCAATGCAATGAGGACAGATGTTTACCTGTGTTCCGCCAACGCCCTTGCAGAAACCGGAGAAATCGTCAATATCGATGGAAAAGGAAACCGTGTGGCGGCCACATTGTTTGGCCATCATAAGGTATACTTCGTTATCGGACAGAATAAGGTCTGTGAAACCTATGAAGATGCAGTCTGGCGGGCACGGAATGTCGCTGCTCCGAAACGGGCTGCACAGTTCCATGTCAATACCCCCTGCGTAGCTAACGGTGCAAGCCGTTGCTTCAACTGCAAAAGCCCTGAACGTGTCTGCCGGGCGCTGGTAACCCTCTGGGGACCGATGCTTGGTTCAGAAACGGAAATTCTTCTGATCAAAGAAGATTTGGGTCTTTAGTCTTTTTTCATATACAACCAAGTGTGCATTTGTCACATAGGAGGTTTTTTTATGAAGCGCTTATTACTTTTCCTTATCACTTTACTGTTTCTCACGGCTTGTGGGCGCGCAACAATTTCTCCGGATTTGATCCGAGAAAACATTATAGAAAAAGCTGTTTCCTTCCATCCCGGCACCGCCGGCAGTTCCCTTCAGCAAGCTGCTGCAGCAGCTGATGTTTTGCAGTTTGCCACTGAACAGAAGCTGCAAAAAACGGATTGTGCACCAGCCTTTGAAGCGGCATGGAACATTACAGATCAAGAAACACAGGAATACTTTAGAGAGAATTTTGAAGGTTTATCCCGGTTGATCACATCTTCATTTGATGATTATGATTCCGTCAAGGATCTGTTTGAAGATGCCGGTGCGGCAGAAAGGATGGAGAAATCGATGGCGAAAGATAACGGCGTAAAAGACTGGCAAAGTCTCTGTTATGCAGTGGAATATGTATTGAACCGGTCCTAAAGTACGCTAAAGACATATTTTCCCTTGTTCACGTTTCCGATTGCAGGCAGCTGTTCGTTCTGACTTTTCATTTTCTTTATAACAGCCGATATCCATACGCCCTTGAATTTCGATGTGCTGAATGTTTTTGAACATCTAGCTATATTTATATAGCCAGATGTTCAAAAATATGATATAGTGGTCTAAACCATTTGAAGAGAGGACACTACTATGATAAACATTACCAGGCACACGGTACAACTTGGAACAGGCGATGTCGACATCAATATTCTGTCTTCTCCAAGCGGGAATCCTGTTCTCGCCTTTTCCGAACCGATGTCATCCCCTACTCCGGGCAATTCCATCTTTTTAGGGTTTACAGACGATAAGAGTATCGATGATTTTATTTCCATTCTAAAAGCCGTGAAGAAAAAGTATTACCCTTCGCCTGAACTTTCCCATACACAGCAGTTTAGAATATATACTGAGGAATAAACAATTTATTTGCGTGCTCTTCAGAGAAGATCTGCCGGAGGGAAAAACGACCTGTGAACTTGGCTTGTACAGCAAGTAGTCACAGGTTGTTTTCTCTTCCGTGGTATCAGTCGTATAGAAATACTATTTTCAGAACAGATATTTTCTGCTTAAATAAGTCTCTCTGTCAGCAACAACCAATCTCATTTCTCCTTTTTCTGTTTGTCTAATGAATCCCATACGTTCAAGCACATCCAGGTATTCAGAGTGACAGGTATAGACTGACGCAGAAACAGTCTGGAGACCGTAGTCCAGGTAGGCCCTGTCGAGCATACTCCGCGTGGCATAAGTAGCAGTTCTGATAAGGTTGTAGCCTACTTCACACAGTAACATATACAGCTCTGCAGACTCCGGAGACGTATTGTCATGACGGAGTCCGGTTATCCCTACCGGTGTATCATAAACGAAGATCAGGCAGTCCAGTCGCTCAGTGTCGTTCATATTAAGTTCAAGCCACTGTTGGATCTGTTCTTTCGCCTGCGGAAAGTCATTCGGTGTCATTGCGCCGGAAGTACGCCCTACCCATTGCTGAAGGATCGGAGAGTGTTGAAGATTCAGTTTCTCTGTATTGATATTCATAATAATCTGCTCTTCCTTTTTCATAAACAGATTGCATGTTGCATGG
The DNA here is from genome assembly GCA_964570015.1 of uncultured Oscillospiraceae bacterium. Lineage (GTDB taxonomy): Bacteria > Bacillota > Clostridia > Oscillospirales > Oscillospiraceae > Limivicinus. The sequence goes on from CAZMXF010000122.1 coordinate 2,932, forward strand.
GCTGCATGCTATGATAGAAAAAGATTTGCTGCTCTCTGAACATGCGCCTGTTGAAGGCCGCGAGAATAACATACAGGATTACCCGAGTTCTAAAGAAGACTATCCCCGCTATTATCAAATGGAGGTAGAAGATCATGCCGATTCTTGCTTCGTTTATGGTTCCGCATCCCCCGATGATTGTACCAGCCGTTGGTCGGGGAAGTGAAAAACAGATTCAAAAAACAATTAATGCCTATATCCAAGTCGCAAAAGAAATTGCACTTCTTCACCCTGAGACGATTATTGTGACAAGTCCGCATGCTACCATGTATCGGGACTATTTTCATATTTCTCCGGGAAGCTGTGCATCCGGATCTTTTGAACAGTATCGTGCTCCCTCAGTTGCTTTCAAAGAGCAGTATGACACTGAACTTGCAGACAACATTGAAACCCTGGCAGCAAAAAGCAGTTTCCCTGCCGGCACCGAGGGAGAACGTGACCCAAAGCTGGATCACGGAACCATGGTCCCGCTCTGGTTTATTCGACAGTTCTATTCAGACTTCAAGATCGTCAGAATCGGTTTATCCGGTCTTCCTCTGACGGAGCACTATAAGCTCGGTAAAATCATTCGAAAATCTGTTCAATTGTCCGGAAAGCGTGTTGTTTTTGTCGCCAGCGGAGATTTGTCTCATAAGCTTCAGTCTTATGGTCCATACGGATATGCTCCGGAAGGGCCTCAGTATGACAAGAGAGTAATGGATGTGTGCGGCCGTGCTGCATTTGGTGAACTCTTTGAGTTCAGTGAGACCTTCTGCGATAAAGCGGCGGAGTGCGGACATCGTTCCTTTGTCGTTATGGCCGGCATATGGGATGGTATCGCAGTAAAAGCAACTGTACTCAGCCATGAGGATATAACCGGTGTCGGATACGGCATATGCACATTTTATCCTGAAGCTCCGGATGAATCCAGGCATTTTCTGGATCTCTATAATCAAAAACGCGAGAGCGAGCTGATCCAAAAGCGGCTGAATGAAGACCCTTATGTACAACTAGCGAGGAAATCACTGGAATCCTATATTCTGTACCGCAGGACACTTCCCGTTCCTTCCAATCTGCCTGCTGATCTGGTCAATCGCCGTGCAGGTGCTTTTGTATCTCTCCACAAGAACGGCTTGCTTCGGGGCTGCATCGGCACAATCTCCCCTGTTGCTGACACACTTGCTGAAGAGATCATTCAAAATGCTGTTAGTGCTTCTTCTCGTGA
>CAZMXF010000122.1:4274-7235 GCA_964570015.1 uncultured Oscillospiraceae bacterium
TTACTACAGGGAAGTTCTCGGGGGAGATCTCAATATGGTTAAGGACTTTATCTCTCACGCGGTAGAGTTGTGCCATGTTGAACTCACGACCTTGATTATCCCCGGAGAAAATGACTCAGAAGCAGAAATGCAGGAACTTTCCTCCTGGGTCTCAGCACTCAGAAACGTTAACTGTCAACAGGTCGGAAATACCGTACCGCTGCATATCTCCAGGTTCTTCCCGAGATTTCACATGACCGACAGGCCTCCGACTCCGGTTAGCAGAATCTGCAGGCTTGCCGAAGTTGCCAGGGAGCATTTGGATTATGTATATACCGGAAACTGTTGAGTAATTCTCATATTTGTCTGTCACGGAAGGAGGTCAGAAAAATCCCTGACCTCTGAATTAATCTTTCTTCCGGAATCATGTATAATTTAAATCCGGGCATGATACGGTCTGTATCGCCGGCAGATCCGTAAATGCATATGCTGAATCAAACTAATTCAAACGGCTTCATACATTACGCTCAAGAAATCCCATATATTCATCAAACACGTTAAACAGCATATCGCCGGAGCATACCGGTAAAATAGCATCCGTATTCCCAATCTGAGCGAAACTGAAGTAATCATGAGCCGAAGTCAAAACCAGTACCGGAATTACTTCATATTCGGGCCCGAACATGATTTCCAGATAAGGACAGTACTTTGCCGCCTGAAGAACTTCTTTCGGATCGATCCTGTCTTTCATTTTGAATTCGAGCGAAAATACCCTGTTGTCCGTGATGATCAAAACATCGGCATAGATCCTTATATACCTGGAACGTTTGAGTCGAAGCTCAAACGCTACTTCCCAGTCGAGGCATTCTTCTCCAAGCATTTCCTTCAGATCTTGCAGAAGCGAGACGATCTGCTCTCTGCAGTCCCGAAAGGAGTGAAACAGTCCTCTGGTGTTGTTCAGACTTCGCCCGATGTTGTTACATCCCTCAGACAGCTTTTCCAGCCATTTTTCTTCCGAGAGTTCCAAGAAGTCTCCAGCCAGTGAGTAGTATCCTGCATATTCCTGCAGTCCAATATGAGGTCGCTCCTGTGACATGATCCCATGCCAACGATGATTTCTGTCCATGAAGCACAGTTCCTGCAAAAGCGGAGAACCATAGAGAATCTGATTGATTTCTTTCCTGTCCGTATCAAAGAGTTTTGAGATCTCTTTCGCTTTGATGCCTTTGCTCCGGCAGATTACAGAACAGATTTCTCTTTCCAGGTCCATTGACATCATCTCAACTATCCTGTCCTGTTTTTCGTTGGAACTCACGCTGCAGCAAACCGACCATCCAGATTCTCACCGCTTCAACCGCTTCATCCAAATGATGATCATAGCAATGACTGTCCTCGGGAATGAGTGTCAATTCAGCATTTTCATAGGATTTTTGAGCCGTAATCGAACACTCCACCGGTACCGATTCATCCGCCGTGCCATGAACCAGAAGAACGGGGCCCCTGTATCTTTGAATGGCATCATCCACATGAATCATTTGCGCTGTACGGGCATAATTCCCACTGATTTCCCATTTGTAGTCTGGATTGGCTATTCTCTCCGGAATGTGCTCCGGATCGAACTCAGCTCCCAGGAGCAAGCCGTTTCTGGCCTGTTCCGGAATCATGACCGCCGGTGACATAGGAATCAACCCCTTGACCAGTTCATGCTTCATACCGGCAGCAAGCATGGCGATCAGCCCGCCCTGAGAATGGCCGCACAGGTAGATATCCGTGACCCACTCAAGTTCACGTACATAATCTATTACTGTTAATGCGTTATTCATCCACTTAAAGAGCGTATGGTCGAAGAATCTTCCCTCACTCGATCCGTGCCCATACATATCCACACGAAGGGTAGCAAATCCTGTTTCATTCAGCATTTTCGAGACTGCAATAATATGCCGTTCTTCCATACTTCCCGTGAAACCATGGATGACGATAACCAGCGGGCTTCTGTCTGCTGGCTTTTGTGGCCTGTCTACTTTTATGTTGAGGCGGATGCCGTCGTCTGTGAGATACACGATTATAGTCTCCTTTGATATTTACCGTTCATACACACTTCGTTTCTATTCGTCCGGTACACCGGTGTGCGAAGCGGGTTAAAAACCTACTTCTCCTCCGGAGGGATCGTAACCGGATTGTCGCGAAGGTCCTGTAAGGCGTTCAGTGTATTTAACAGCAACTCATTCTTTTCTGACCCGGGCGTGGAATAGTATGCTTCCGGGAAATAATGATAGCAACGGTCCAAAATTTGAATTCCCCTGATAAACAGCTCGTAACTGTTCTCCCCTACTCGTTCATCCGACGTTCCGGCCGGCAGATCCGCCTGTCCGAAGACAGTACCGTCTTTATCCAGATAAAATTTGAAGAAGCGCATTTCACTGTTGATACGGTTACATGCATCAAGCACTTTAGGCCGCTTCTCCTTGCTGACTTTATGCAGAATTCCGTTGATTCGGACCTGAACGTCGTTGTTTTCCTCGCTCTGTGACAGGAAATGAAAGCGAACAGTAGGACCGCCCGTAATATTATAACCGGCATCAATCAGAGACAGGTTCTCCAGTTCTACCACCTTATACTTGATATGATGCTGATCAAAAGCCTCTGTAATCAACTCTATTGTATTGACCGCCATTTTATGATCATCTTCTCCCTTTCGTACTATAATGGATAATATACGCTGTTAACTTTGGAGTTCTAACTGTTTTCAGCTGATCCTAAAGGTGCTTGGAAGGCGCTCAGCCATAGGAAAAAGGTGTGGCGAGATGATAATACCACTCGGCTCCTGCAAAGGATGCGATTTTAACGATCGTCTCTATTTCTCCGAACCCGTTGATAAAGATCGGTTGGTCGATATCAGCCCAGTTCAATGTTTTCTCCAGCAGTTCGTCATAGCCCCATTCTTCCCTGAGATTTTCAGGAAGCGTACGGTTCATGTCTTCA
>CAZMXF010000123.1:0-7156 GCA_964570015.1 uncultured Oscillospiraceae bacterium
CGGCAAATGGGGACGGGTACCGTTTGCCGCCCCAGGCTCCGGCAAACGGTACCCGTCCTCATTTGCCTCTCTGCGGTCAGCTGCCAGCTGCGGAGCGAGGAGGCGAAGCACAGCGGAGGGACAGGCAGCCCGGATCCGGTCTGCCCCGGTTGAAGAATAAATGATCGGATGGGGAGTCCGGCTTTGGTTACACGTTCTCCCCGGGACAGCCGGGCCCGGTCGTGAACTGTCCCGAAGCGGATTGTTCCTAAAACCTAAAACCTGCTATACAAATAAGAATGCCCGCGGAGCGGGCTTCCGCAATTCTTCATTATTCATTCTTCATTCTTCATTATAAAAAAACGGAGTTTTTTTATGAAAGCAGTCATACAGCGCGTGAGCCGCGCATCCGTAACCGTAGAAGGAAACCGCGTCTCCGAGATCGGAGACGGCCTGCTGATCCTGCTGGGGATCGGCCCCGAAGACAACGAGGAAAAAGCCCGCATCATGTCCAAAAAGATCGCCGCCCTGCGCATCTTCCAGGACGCGGAGGATAAAATGAACCTCTCCGTCCGGGATATCGGCGGGAGCGCCATCGTCGTCTCCCAATTCACGCTCTATGCCGACTGCCGCAAGGGAAACCGGCCTTCATTCGTGGGGGCGGCCGCGCCGGATCTGGCTTCGCCGCTGGTAGACCGCTTTGTGGAGCTGCTGACGGAGCAGGGTGTCCCGACGCAGACCGGCGTCTTCGGGGCCCATATGGATGTGGACCTGCTGAATTCCGGTCCCGTAACGATCATCCTGGAATATTAGGCAAATGGGGACGGGTACCGTTTGCCGCGAAAAATCCTCTGATCCTTTCCGCAAACCCATCCATCCGCGCATCGATCCCGGGGAGCGAGACCGCTTCGCCCGGGTCATTTGCCGTCTCGATCATCGCGAAGCGCGGCGGCAGGTAAAAGGACTTGTTCATGTTCAGCGCCGCGATCAGCTGGCGGGCGACGATGTCCCCGCCGGAATAGCCCGAGACGATGATGGCGAACACCGCTTTGTCATAAAAGCGCTGCTGCCGGAAGAGCCCCGTCATCCGGTTGATGAAAGCGGTCAGATTGGCGGAGAGCGCATCATTATAATTCGGGCAGATCATCACCAGCGCGTCGGCCTCCAGCACCGCGGGCCAGACCTCCTCCTGCATCAGTCCGCCGTAAAAACAGCGTCCCCGCTCGCCGAAGTGGATGCACATCGTGTAAGGGCAGCCGGAGCAGTCCGAGATCGTCCCGTTCCGCAGCCCGATCTCTGTGATCCCGCAGGAATCACCGAGCCGCTCCCGTATGCCGGCCCAGAGCTGCATGGTGTTGGACGTGTGATGGCTGGAAGCGTGGAGCGCCAGCAGCTTCGGCCGCTCCCGCTTCGGGAATCTGTCCGCATCCAGCCGTTCGATCAGATCCCGGACCGCCGCCCGGCAGGCATCCTCCGGATCGGTGCCGAGGAGCTTGGCCTGGAGCCGGAAATTGGCGAGGGAACCCGTCGCCTCCACCAGCGGACGGCCGATCAGCGCGCTGCCCGCGAGGTTGACCGCCAGGGCCAGCTCTGTGGCAGCGGATTTGGTGTAAAGCTCACTCCCGCCGTCGGTGATGATGGCGGAGGTGCAGCCTTCAAGGAGATCCGGTTCCGCGCGCAGCCGGCGGAGAAGCTGCAGATAGGCAGTGTTGATCCCGTATTCTCCGAGGGGGACGGCAAAGAGCAGCCGCTGCCCGCGGAGATCCTCCCCGGAGGGAAGTCCCTGCAGGACGCGGGTGGCGTGTCCTGCTGCGGCTTCGGACAGCACGGACTCCAGCCGCGTTCCGTCGGCGGGAGAATCGGGAGGGAGGAGAATTGTTGTAAGGTTCATGTGTTTTTTTCCGGAAGACTTGGTTAAAAATGAAGAATGAAGAATGGGCGCTTCGCGCAGTAGTCAGTACCCAGTACTCAGTACTAAGCAGTCCTCCGGGCGAAACGGAGGGACAGTCAGACCGGATCTGGTCTGTCCCGGTATAATCAGGAAAAAGCAGGACAGGGATCCGACATCGGTTCCACGTGCTCCCGGGACAGCCGGGCCCGGTCGTGAGCTGTCCCGGAGCGGGTCGAAACGGAGTTCCAACGGTTACAGTCCCCTTTGTACTCCTGCCCTGTAAGGAACAGGCTGCGCCCGTTTTATATGCAGGGCAGGAGATCTGCCCCTTCACTGACTACTGAGTACTGACTACTGCGTACTACTACAAATAAGAATGGCGGCGAAGCCGCCTTCCGCAATTCTTCATTCTTCATTCTTCATTATTCATTTTTCATTCTATATACATTTACTCAGAGAGCTCTGCGCGTTCCTCAGGTGCCCATACAACTGATCCGGCATCGCCCCCAGCAGCTCCGTCTCGATCCCGGCGGAGGTGAAGCGGTTCCTGCAGCCCATATACACCCCGTCCAGAAACACCGACCCGCAGTGCCACTCGCCCCGCAGGGTCAGCAGCAGGCTCAGCGTCCCCGAAGAAAGCGCCGGGGCCGCATAGGGCTTGAACCCCAGCTCCCGCATCTTCAGGTTGGCGGTGAGCGTCAGCTCCGTCAGCTCCCGGGAAAGATCCTCGTCATAGCTGCTCAGGGAATTGGCGACCCACAGCCCCTCGCCGTGGGGGCCGAAAGCCCGGCCATCCTTCAGGAAGGAAGCAAAGCGCGGATCGCGTTTCGCATAGTAAGCAGCCCGAGCGTTCATCACTCCGAGCCCATAGCCCTGCACCTGCTCCGGCAGCAGCCCCATTCCGTCCCAGTTCCCGTCCGGGTCCCGGTTGGTCTCCATATAAGCCACCTTCGCCAGCGGATCCACCGGATCAGAGACTGCCGCCCAGAAACCGCTGAAGCCCTGTTCCCGGGCCATGCGGGCGTACTGCTTCACCAGCGCCGCGTTGGACTCGAACTGAGCCATGCGCACGTCGCGGATCTTCGAACCTACCGGCGGGATGCCCTTCGAGGCCACGAAAACGAAAACATCGCAGTCGAAGAGCCGCTCCGGCGGGACGATCTCCACCTCCGGCATGGCGTCGTAATCCCAGGGCAGGGAGACCTGTCCCATCTCGAATTCCCAGCGGGCTGTGATCTTCGGGTCAATGTCGCAGATGCCGATCCGGGAGATCACATCGCCGCCGAGGAGCTTGAGCCCCGTCAGCAGGGTCGAGCCCACGTCTCCGATGGCGAGGATATTCACGCGCTTCTTTCCGGGCGCGGGCTGCTTCAGCGTGCGTTCCCAGCCGGCGCGTCCGGCATTGACCGCCGTCAGCCTGCCCGCTTTCAGCGCCGCGGAGAGCCATCCGTCCAGCGGAAGCTCCGGCAGGCGGGAGGCATCCAGCACCGAAAGCCCCTCCGGCGCCGCCAGCTGGCCCGGGTGACACACGCGGAAACTGCCCCGTCCGAGGACCGGGCTGCCGTCATAAAGAAAATACAGCGGTGCGCCCGGGCGGGGATCCGCCGGGGCCAGTCCTGTCCGGGGCGTCGGGCTCACGAGCAGGCTGCCGCCGTGTTTGTAGTAATAAAAACTCCCGCTCATACCGCACCCCGCAGCAGCTGCTCCAGGTCATTTTCCAGGTAGACCGAAGCCGCCAGGTTCGGATCATAATGCAGGCAGGCGCCCTTGTCCGGGCAGAGCGGCAGGATGACCGCCTCGCTCAGCCGGCTGAGGGTCAGATTGCGGGAAAACTGTTCCCGATAGGTCTGCTCCAGCGCCAGCATCAGGTCCCGCGAGGACTCCAGACAGCAGCGGGAGAGCCCGAAAAAAGCCTTTTCCGGATATTCCGTGCCGAAGAGGGAATTGGCGTAGGGCAGGATGTGGTTGATCCCGGGCAGCAGGCCGGGGACCGGCTCCTGGCTGCGCCGGACGGTATCGCCGCCGATGAACGGGTAGAGCGTGGACTCCACGAACCACTCGCGCAGGGTCGGCAGGTAATAGGCGCCGTCGACGGGGAGATTCCGCTCCTTCATCAGGTCCTTGCCCCGGCCGGAGAGGACCCCGACCAGCACCATGCGCACGTCGATCTGCTCCTGCTTGAAAAGCGGATCCAGGATGCGGATGCGGTTGCCCGGGTGCATCACGTCGTCGACGAGGATCACCGGGCGGTTGAAGGACTTGATGGTGCGGATCTGGTAAGGGATCGGCGGGTAGTAAGGGAAGGCTTCGATGGTGTTCGACTTCAGATCCGGTTCGTAGACCTTGTCCGTGTGGATGGTCTTGGTCACCGTATTCGGCAGAATCCGGCCGCGCAGCATCTTCCCGAAGGGGACGCACATGCATTCCCCGAGCATGCGCGGGACCAGCGGGACCGCCGGCACGTGGTTGAAGGCGGTGATGCGCTCCAGCAGGCGCTGGTGGATCACCGTCGAGGAAAGGGTCAGGATCAGGGAGCCCGGATAAAGCTCCGAAAGGGCGTGCTGCAGGCGCTTATGGCCCCGGTCGATCGCCTCCCGGACCCGCGGGTCGCTGTCCAGCGGTTTCTGGATCGTCGTCTCCAGATTGCTGATCAGCACCGAAGGAGCGTGCATATCCACCTCCAGCAGCGAAAGCCCTTCCTCACAGCAGCGGAAGCCCTGCCGCGCGAAGAGCTCCTTCAGCTCATCCGAAAGCTCGTTCCGGGGCTGACAGATCGCGTAGACGCATTCCTCCGCAAGCGCGTTGGCCAGCACCTCGCTCAGCAGCAGCTGTGCATCGCTGCCCTGTGCGATGATGCCCGTGATAAAGAGCGAACGTCCCGCCGCGCGCAGACGGATCCGGTTGGCCAGGACCGCATCATGCACCGCGGAGAAAAGCTCTGAAGTGCCGAGATAGCGCCAGGAAACGGCGCCGGTGCAGTGCGCGCTCCGCCGCATCAGCAGCAGGCGGTCACCGCAGCGCTCGGCCTCGTCCGCAAACTTCTGAACGGCCTCCGGCAGTCCCAGTGTGGCGCTGTAGGGCGGCCGCAGCCATTCGAAAGAGATCTCCGAAGCGGTCAGCATCAGCTTGTCCTGACTCTCGCGCAGGTAAAGCCCGTTCTGGTAAATGAAATCCTGGATCGCCGGGTCGATATAGTGCGAAATGTCGCGGTTCTGGTCCACATTCTCGCGGATGCGGCTGGAGCTGATGTCCTCCAGTTCCTTCGGCAGGCGCAGGTCGATCACCTTCCCGGTCAGGATCTGCCGGTCGATCGGCGGGAGCGCCGGCAGGTCCGGGCGGATGAAAATGATGTGGTTCATTTCATGGATCGACCAGGGTTCCGGGGCCTTTTTATAAGCCGATGCGTTGGCGATCACGTCCGCTCCGGCGACGATATAAAGCTCCAGATCGCCGAAAAGCTCCCGCAGCCGTTTCAGATCCGCGGGGTTCGCGATGTTGACAGGGATCTCGTCCGGGAAAAGGTGCACATGGAAGTCACCCGCCACAGACATATTGATGATCTGCCGGCGGATCAGGTGCGGCTGGGGCTTTTTCGACCAGGAAAATTCGTCCACTGCCAGGTAGACCTCGAAGCCCATCTCCCGGATCGCCCGGACAATGCCCTTGTGCGAAAGGGTGAAGGGATCGAAGGTCCCCGGGAAAAAGGCGATCTTCGCCGGCTGTTCAAAGGGGAACGAGGCGTTGTCCAGCCGGTAAAGGGCGAGGAAACGCTCGATGTGTGCCAGGGCCGAGGCCCGGTAGAAGAAGGTCAGGCTGTCCTGGTCCGGGGCTTTTTCGATCAGGAAAAGCAGCTTGCGGCAGCAGAGCGTGAAAAGCTCCGCCCGCTCCGGGAGGCTCAGCGAACCCCCGTCGAAGAGCTGGGCAACCACCAGCAGCGCTTCCTGACGGACCGCCTCACGGTAATGGGCCAGCCCCTGCAGGAGCAGGCCCAGCAGGTCGTTCCGCCGGCCCAGATAGCGTTCATTGGACTCGGAAAAACGTCCGCGGTAGGTCCCGTAGTTCTGCAGCAGATTGCCGATGGTGTGCAGCGCCCCGGCGACGGTGCTGTCCGTCGGGGAGCCCAGCAGGGTCCGCAGCCAGGTCACCTGTTCGTCCAGTTCGCTGGGGTGCAGCAGCAGCGCCGCCCGGCCCAGGTATTCGGGGATGTATTTCGAGATCCCGTATTGGCCGAGCTCGATACCCTTGCCGAGTTCGACGACGACTTCGTTGCGCTGTTCCCGGCGCAGGAGCGGCAGCACGCTCAGCAGGGCATTCCCCGCCTCGTGGCGGACGACAACCCGTTCGGATACCTTGATCAGGTTGGAATAATGCGTGCAGATGTGGAGCATATTGTCCGTATGCCCCTGCACGGCCTGGGCACGCAGCAATTCGACACCGACCACTTTTGAGATCCAGGGGGTTGCGATCTTCAGGTTGTCCAGGAAAATGTCTCCTGCCACTTCCTGACGGAAAAAGAGCTCCGCTTCTTCAGTCTGATCCTCTCCGGCACGCTGCAGGATCCGGCAGCACAGGAAACGCAGCGTCACATTACTGTTTGTGATCCCGCGGGCAACGTCAGCGATCCGCTTCATCTGCTCTGAGGATTGTGAAAGGGAACGCTGCGTCTCCCGCAGGAAGAGCAGGGCGGCGGTGCACATGCGGATATCGTCGTTTCGTGCGTAACGGGCGGCAAAATTGATGAGCTTTGAACGGGTCTCTTCATCGTAATACTGCGGGGGCAGGTTCTGGATCGCGCTCAGCAGCGTGAAAGCGGTATCATCATCCAGTTCCTCCGGCCTGTCATAATAGGCAAGCAGCGCGCTCACAAAGCGCGGCAGGCTCTCGCTCCGGCAGTTTTTCAGCAGGGCTTCGATCACGATGTGAAGGGTGAAGCCGATGTGCGAACGCTGCTGCGCGGTGGTCTTGTGGTCCGGATGGATGATCTTGTCCAGATATTCCTTCCACAGCGTGAAAGGGACCTCTTCGGCGGGGTCCGAGGGGGCGTCCTCCGGGAGGCGTTTGCGGTAGACGAGGTGGAAGCGGGCGATGATCTTCCCGATCAGCCCGGCGGCCTGTCTGCGGATGTCGCCTTCGCGGTGGATCAGCAGTTCGTAAAGAAAGGCCAGAGCCTGCATCTTCTGCCGTGCGGAGAGGTAGGTGCAGTATTCCTCGAAGATGTTCAGATAAACGCGCAGCTGCTTCCAATCCCGGGAGGCGTGGGCGGCTTCGATGATGTTGCCGAATTTC
>CAZMXF010000124.1:0-2669 GCA_964570015.1 uncultured Oscillospiraceae bacterium
ATCTCCACCGCAAGGCCCAGATCCACCAGTCTGGAGAAGAAGCGGCGCTCCAGCTCTGACTCCCGGATGTTGCGGATCATATTGATATAGGTTCTGCCACCGTAACTGAGGACCGAACAGTTATTCGGATAACTGCGCTGCGGTCCGATGATGAATTCCATCCGCTCAATGTAGGGGCGCATTTCCTCCGGGAGATCTACGTTTGTGATGTTAGAAATATTCAGGCAGCCGAAATTCTCTCCGGTACGCCGGTAAACCGCATTCATCACAATATTCTTCAGGAAAACCGGTGCGAGGCGCAGGATGATCAACTGCTGCGGCTGGACATTGGCGGCAATCATTCCGGCCATGTGCTGAGGTGTCGCATAGGCACGGAGCTGGTGGTAGATGGTGCTGCAGAGCTCCTCGAGACTGTAGTCGCCGAATCGGGGATCCACACCGATGTTCAGCACCAGAGAGAAGTTGCGGAGCGTTTTGCTGCCGTAGAGCCGACGCAGATCCACCGGCAGCGTGATCTTCACCGGGCGCTGATTTCGGCGGGGCCGTTCCTCATTCTGCATCGAGATGATGCTCTCGGTCATCACCGCAGCGAGAAATGCCGTCACGGAGACATGGTACCGGTGGGCAGCCTCAATGAGCGCTTTGGTCTCCACGATACCCGTAGTCAGAGATCGGAAGCCCTTCTTTTCCGGGGTGCCGTGAAGGCGGTAACTGACTTCCTCCGTGCGATCCGCCTGGATCTCTGCAGCGTTTTTCAGAAAGCTGTCCTCCAGCTCTTCTTCCCGCGGTCCCTCCGCACGATCCCGTATGAGCTCTGTGCGTGGGATTTCAACGCCGTATTTCAGTTCCAGATAGCGGGCCACCAGGTTTGCGAGAAAAACACTCCCTCCCCTGCCGTCCGTCAGCGAGTGGAAGAACTCCACTGCGATCCGTTTCCGATAATACAGCACCCGCAGGCAGTTGTGCTTCAATTCTGCGCCGGACATAAAGACCAGCGGATAAGCATAATCCTCTCGGACCTGCACCGGCGCAGCACTCTCCTCCAGATAGTACCAGAATGCACCGCGGCGCAGCGTTACAAAGTAGGAGGGAAAACGCTTTCTCAGATCGTCTGTTGCCTGCTGCAGAATCGCAGGATCCACAGGCTCCGTCAGTCCGGCGGACAGGCGGAACACGTTGCACCAGTCCCGGCGGATTGTTGCCGGGAAGATGAGTGCCGCTGTATCCAGGCGGTACCAGTTTTTCTGCATATGCATCCTTTCTGCTGTGAAACCCTCCCGAAATTTCTTCCGGGAGGGTTCTGTCAGTCATTTTCAGTAAGGTTAAGCCCTCTTCGTCACTCTCAGGCTTCGAACTCCTGCGCTTCCTTGAGCTTCAGGTAGAGCGCTGCATGGGTGCTGTTCATGTATGGAGAGGTCCAGAAGATGAATACGAGTCCCAACGAAAAAACACCGAGGATAATCCAGCCTATAAAACTCAGATCCAGCACAAATGCACGCCATTTGTTTCCATTCATCATTCTGCGGGAGCGAGTGATGATCTCTGTTGCGGACAGTTCCGGATGCTCAGCCAGAATGAACGGAACCATGCAGTAGGAATAGGCTTTGACCAGGCCGGGGATAATGAGTAGCAGGAACCACAGAACGAGAAACAGGTCACGCAGGAACAGGGTAGCAAAGGTATGTCCGTAATTCTGAAAACCCTTTTTGATCAGTGCAAACGGAGCCCCGGGCTCTTCAGTGTTTTCCTTGAAGAAGTAATATCCGCCGACTTCGACGGGGTTGGCGAGGAAGATCTTGATCACAATGCCGATGAGGCTCGCAACGCCAAACGCAATAAAGATCCCCGCAATGACTGCAGGTTCGGCCGACTGCAGAGAGTTCTGCATGTCCGTGCTGCTTCCCTGGGTTCTGGAGGACATAAAAGAGCCGCCGGAGAGGATGCTCATCAGCAGCGCGGCGCCGACACAGGGCCAGTAGTTTGCTTTAAAAGCAGACTTTGCTTTTTCTTTCAGTTCTTGGTTTGTCCACATCTTTGTGTACCTCCGATTCAAAAGATGATTGACCTTCGGCAGACATCCGAGGGTGTTCGCCGAAGGCCGAAACTGGTGGAGATGAGGGGAGTTGAACCCCTGTCCGAAAGCACTTTGACAGAAACTTCTCCGGGCGCAGACGGTAATTTACATTCCCTTGCCCCTGCGCATGCCGTCATGCTCAGGGACTTGGTAGCTTCATGATTCATGATATGCGCAAAGCTTAGCATATGCACGTTCACCACTCGTCGACGCCCCATCCCGGGCCGTGGTCCTCCCGGGCGGGACGCTCACTGCTTAGGCAGCGAGGAGAACAGCGTTATCGTCGTTCTTTAATTTATAAGTGTGCCCATTTTAAAGATGGTAGGCGCATCTGCCCGCTATTCCTGCCTCCATACCCCCGTCGAAACCGGTACATCCCCATAAAAAATGGGAAAACATGAAAGACTACAATAAGGATTCCCCCCTCGAAACAAACCGGGTTGCATCTGGCTGAGTATACAGCATTGATCAATTACTCATAAATTGCTCACGGGTAATCCGGTAAAGAGGTCAATGCTCTCTGTGTTTTCGGTATATCAGATCAGACCTTTTCGGGTTCCGGATACTCCACGCCGAAGGTTTCTACCGTGACCTT
>CAZMXF010000124.1:2679-7147 GCA_964570015.1 uncultured Oscillospiraceae bacterium
CACGATAGTCATGCCTCCATCCCCCCGTCGAAACCTGTACATCCACATAAAAAGGGGAAACAATAATTGATAAAGTAGAGTTTCAAGTTCCCCGTCGAAACTGGTACATCCCGATAATTAGGGGAACCCAATAATTATGAATTATCGTTTCCGGTTCCCCATTGAAATCGGTAAAATCCCGATCATAGAGAAAAACAATAATTATGAATTATCGTTTCTGGTTTCCCGCCGAAACCGGCATAGCCGCCTGCTTATACCTTCTCCGGCTCGGGATACTCAACGCTGAAGGTCTCTACCGTAACCTTCTTCATCACTTGCGGGATCCGGGGCTTATCATTGTAATCCGTACGGACAGCCGCGACGTGATCGACCGCTTCGATGCCTTCAATCACCTTGCCGAAGGCAGCATACTGTCCGTCCAGATGCGGCGCAACGTCATGCATGATAAAGAACTGGCTGCCTGCGGAATTCGGATCCATCGCTCTCGCCATGGACAGAACGCCGCGGTCATGCTGCAGCTCATTCTTGAACCCGTTGGCCCGGAACTCCCCGCGGATGCTGTAGCCGGGCCCGCCGATGCCGATGCCCTTCGGATCTCCGCCCTGGATCATGAATCCGGGAATGACGCGGTGGAAGATCAGGCCGTCATAGAAGCCCTTTTTCACCAGGGAAATGAAGTTGTTCACTGTGTTCGGAGCGATATCCGGATAGAGTTCCGCCTTGATGATATCGCCGTTTTCCATTTCAAACGTTACAACAGGATTTGCCATTTTAATGATTCCTTTCTTTCATCACTCGATCGATCTCTCGCCTGGATTCACGCTCCGCGTCACTTTCGCGCTTGTCATGGAGCTTCTTTCCTTTGCACAGCCCAAGCTCCACCTTGACCCGGCTGTCCTTGAAATACAGCGACAGCGGAATCAGCGCAACACCGTCCTGCATGACACGAGCCTGGAGTTTCATGATCTCCCGCTTATGCATCAGCAGTCTGCGTGCCCGGACCGGGTCCCGGTTGAAAATGTTTCCATGCTCATACGGACTGATATGCATGCCCCGGACAAACAGTTCTCCGTCCTTGATCGTGCAGAAACAGTCCTTCAGATTCACCTGACCGGCACGGATGGACTTGACCTCCGTACCCGCCAGTTCGATCCCGGCTTCGAAGCGTTCCAGGACAAAGTATTCATGAAATGCCTTGCGGTTATCCGCAATCTTTTTGATGCCCAGCTGCTTCGGCAAGATCGTTCCCTTCTTTCTGCGGTATCATACCACATCGGAACCGAATTGAAAAGAGTTTTTTGGGCACCGATACCGTCGTCCCACTTGGATCTCGGGAGATCATTGTTGTCTTTAGTTTACATAACATCTGAACTATTTTGCATCTGTTACGGTTAATATAGGAAAAGCCGGAGACACACTCATGAAAAAGCGTTCTCCAGCTGACAGATCGTACAGTTTTCCTCCGTTCCCTGCGGCGCATAAACCTCGATTACATCAAATCTTGCCTGCAGGTCCTGGGCCCAGGGTCTGGCGGAGAGATAGTATTCCGCCGTCATGAGGAGTTTTCGCTGCTTGGAAGCAGTAACAAATTCCCTTGCCTCACCGTGGGAGGCATCTTTTCGCAGCTTCACTTCGGTGAAAATCAGATCGCTTCCTCGCAGGGCTATGAGGTCAATCTCACCCATGCGGCAGCGGAAGTTCCGCTCCAGGATGCGGTAGCCTTTTTTCTCCAGATACTTCGCCGCAAGACGCTCTCCCAAAGCTCCGAGTTCCGCGCGATCCGGGTCTCTGCTCATTCTGCCCCACTCCTCCCGTTTTCCGGTCTCCGTTGATAGATCTGCAGGCAGTCACACCGCACTGTGTATTTCACAGGACTCTGAACGGGGCAAAGCCCACAGCATCCGCACTGACCAGCCGAAACTCCGTACAGCCAATCCAACCGTTGCAGGCCAGCGGAATTCCCCGTCCGTGGATATGGCCGTAAAAGCAGCGCTGCACACCGTACTCCTGCAGCAGATGCAGGATCTCTTCACAGCGATAGTTCCGAAAAACCGGCGGATAGTGCAGAAAGACGATTTTCTCCCGGTCGCCCCCCGCTTTCAGAGAGGTCTCGAGACGCTGGATTTCGCGAAGCATCATCTTCCGATCATGCTCCGTGCCGTGATCTTCCTCATAAAACCAGCCCCTGGTACCGCAAAGGGCGATATCATTCCAGAGCACAGCATTGTTATGAAGGATTTCCAGACTGTCAAACCCCTTGCTTTCAAAGAGCTTATACGCCTTTGTTGCAGTGCTCCACCAATAGTCGTGATTCCCTTTCAGAATCAGTTTCTTCCCTGGCAGCTCTTGGATAAAGCGAAAGTCCGCCTCTGCTTCCGTCAGACTCATTGCCCAGCTGAGGTCGCCGCAGAGAACGGTCAGGTCGTCCTTTCCCAGATTCCGAAACCCTTCCCGCAGTTTTTCAGGGTGATTCTGCCAGGCCTCTCCGAACTTGTCCATCGGCTTGTCGCCGGCGAGGGAGAGATGCAGATCTCCGATGGTATACAGTGCCATTACAGAAAGCTCGGACGGTGCGCCGGACAGGGGCCATACTCACGGAGGGCGGCATAGTGGGCCCTGGTTCCGTATCCCTTGTGCTTCTCAAAGCCGTACTGCGGATACTCCCGCGCCAGTTCAAGCATCAGATGGTCACGGCTCACCTTCGCGAGAATGGATGCAGCAGCAATGGACGCGCAGCGGGCGTCGCCGTGAACGACGCAGCGGCTTGGCACTTTGATCTCCTTATTTCGGTTCCCGTCAATAAGAGCGAGATCAGGTGTGAGACTGAGGCCGGCAATCGCACGGTTCATGGCAAGCATTGTTGCGCCGAGAATGTTCCGTTCCTCGATCTCTTCCACCGATGCGAAGGCCACGCTCCAGGCGAGAGCAATCTGCTGAATCTCCGGAAAAAGCTGTTCCCTTTTCTTCTCGGAGAGCTTTTTGGAGTCGTTCAACCCCGCCAGATCCGTCTCCGGAGGGAGAATCACCGCGGCCGCGCAGACAGGTCCCGCAAGGGGCCCTCGTCCGGCCTCATCCACACCGCAGATCAGGCCGATGCCCTCTGCGTGCAGCTTCCGTTCGATTTCCCAGAGATCCAGTTCCATCTTGTTCTCCGAATTCATTTTGTGCCTGTCATTCCTGCTGATCAATTTCTCATTCCTCATTGATCATTTATCATTGCTTCGGTGCTTCGAGCGTGAGTCTTCCGAGTTTCCCGCTGTGATATTCCGTGAGCAGGGTGTTCGCCATTCGCTCAATGTCGGCTTCTCCTCCGGAAATGAGAAAGCCTCTCTTGCGGGCCGCGCACTCCAGCAATTCCCAGGGCGCGGCATCCGGGTCAGGCTCCAGCTTGTAGCGCTCACGCACCGCATCCGGATAGAGTTCGCACAGGCGCTGCAGGAAGCGGGCTCCCAGTGCTTCCCGGTCCACGACCTCGGCTTTGATGGCGTTGGTCACAGCCAGCAGCTCACCGACCGCAGGGTCTTCAAACTTCGGCCATAGAATACCGGGTGTGTCCAGCAGTTCGAGGGAACTGTCCACGGCGATCCACTGCTTTCCGCGGGTGACGCCGGGCTTGTCTCCTGCGGCGGCGGCCTTTCGGCCGGCAATCCGGTTGATAAAGGTCGACTTGCCCACATTCGGGATACCGGCAACCATGACGCGGAGTTTCCGCCCGGTCAGGCCTTTTTCGTGCCACTGTTCCAGACGGTCTGCGAGCTGGCGGCGTACCGCGGGCGCAAAGGCACTGCAGCCCTTTCCGCTGCGTGCATCACAGTCCAGGACCGCAAAGCCCCGGCCTTCATAATACTGCTTCCAGCGTTTCGTGAGTTCCGGGTCTGCCAGGTCTGCACGGTTGAGTACGATGAGGCGCGGCTTTCCCTCGGCGAGAGAATCGATTTCGGGATTCCGGCTTGCATTGGGGATGCGCGCATCCAGGATCTCGCAGAGGGCGTCCACCTGGTGGAGGCTGTCCTCCATCATGCGGCGCGCCTTTGTCATGTGTCCCGGATACCACTGGATGTTCAGTTGATCCATCCCATGTCACCGGACGGAAAGGCCACGTAGAAAGCACGTCCCAGTATCATCCGTTCATCGACCATACCGATCTCTTTCTTGCGGCTGTCCGTAGAAGCGTTGCGGTTGTCCCCCATAACGAAGATGTGTCCCTCCGGCACGGTCTGCGGGCCGATAAAGTCCAGCTTCGTCTTGGTGAGCTCCGCAATATAGTCTTCTTCCAGCGGTTTTCCGTCGATGTACACCACACCGCGGTCGAAGTCCAGGCTGATCTCCTGTCCCTCCGTAGCAATCACGCGCTTGACCAGGGCCTTGTTCGGGTCATATGTATCGGTCTTGAAGACGATCACATCGCCGTACTTGGGCTTGTAGAACAGGTTGGAGACGATCATCTTGTCGCCGTTGTGCAGCGTCG
>CAZMXF010000125.1:0-7118 GCA_964570015.1 uncultured Oscillospiraceae bacterium
TTAAAAACGGGAGTAAAAAAGGAGCTGCGGCAAAAATCCATTTTGCTACAGCTCCATTCTTTTTGATCTGTAAACTGAATCAGTTTTTATAGAGGGGATAGTCAACCGTTCCGGTCTGGACAAACTTCACCACCTGCTCCGCGACCTTTCTCTTGAGGTCGAGGGCAGCTTGTTCGGAATACCAGCCCATGTGCGGGGAGACGATCAGGTTTTCATGCCGATAAAGCTTATAGTCCGTCGGGATAGGCTCTCCCTTCATGCAGTCCAGCGCTGCGCCGGCCACGGTTCCGTCCGTGAGCGCGCGGTCGAGCGCTTCCTCATCGATGATGCCGCCCCTTGCGTCGTTGATGATGTAGATGCCCTTCTTCATCCGCTTGAATGCATCCTCGTCAAAGATATACTGTCCCTTCAGCGGCGGGCAGTGGATGGAGATGATGTCGGACTTTTCGATGAGTTCGTCCAGCGTGACGCCGGTTACATAGCCGCAGGGTGCAATCTCGCCCGGTTCCAGGTGATGGTCACAGGAGATGATGTTGCAGCCCAGAGCGTGAACGCGCTTGGCAAATGCGCTTCCGATCCGTCCGAAACCGAGGATGCCCACGGTCAGGGTGGAAAGCCTCTGGATGGGGAAGGCCATGGTGCAGTCCCATGCGTCTTCCTTTGTCCGGCGGTTCATGTAAACGACCTTCCGGACCAGTGCCATCATCAGTGCCAGCGCCTGATCGGCCACTTCGTTGGTTCCGTAGTCCGGGATGTTGCAGACGACGATCCCGCGCTTGACCGCTTCCGCGACTTCGATGTTGTCAACTCCGACACCGTAGCGAACCACCATCTTGAAGTTCGGCAGGTTGTCCATCACTCTGGCGGTGATGGGAGCGTACTGGTTGATGAGGATATCCGCATCTTTGCAATTGGCGATCACATCGTCTTCGGTCCTGCACTGATGCACTGTGAAGCTCAGTCCCGCGCCTTCGATTACCCCGCGCTCAATGTCCAGACTCGGATGGTCGATATCCGTATACATGATGGTCATGTGTGATTTCCTCCGTTATTTTTTATTGTTGTGCGTTCGCCGGTTGGTCTGAGTACTCAGGCCAGTACACCGCGGATGTACGCGGCGATCTCTTCATTCTTGCAGTTTGCAAAGAACATCTCGGCAAAATTGGGCTCGCCGATGGTCTGCTTCAGGAAGTCCTGGTCGATCTCTTTCAGCACCGTGAGAATGTCCTTATGGGTGACCTTCTTGACCTCGGCCAGGATGCCGCGGTTCTTCTTTTCCGGGGCTGCCCAGGCTTCGGGATAGCCGCCTCCCATGGGTGTGCTCAGCAGCTTTTCAAAGATATACTCCAGATTCAGCTCAGCGCCCCAACCATAGTCCATCGCGAACGGGAGAGAGAGGGCGTTGCCAGCGTTGACCTGAGAGAACAGGAAGCTCTCCAGCGGCTCATGCGCCCAGCCGCACATGACGCCGGGGAAGGAGTTCAGCGCGAGCATGGCGCCCATACCGGTGCCGCAGCCCGTGATGACGAAGTCGGCCGCGCCGGAATTGAGCAGGATCGCCGCCAGCAGACCTTCCTGGACATAGGACTTCTCCACCGGATCCTCGGCAGAATATCTGCCGTAGTTGAAGCACTCATGTCCCAGAGGCTCGGCTACTTTTTTCAGGGTGTTGAAGATCAGTTCGTTTTTTGGTGCCTGGCTGTTTTCATTGATCAGTGCGATTTTCATTTTGATACCTTCCTTTATTCAATCATGGGTTCTCTGATTCAGCAGAATACACCTTTCTGCGGTAAAACACAAGTGAAAATACATTCCGTCCGCTGCTTTGCGCCCTGCTCAGAGCAGGAGCAGCGTCGGCTCCTCCAGCAGCCGCTTGATTTCATAGACAAACTGCGCTGCCAGCATTCCGTCCACCACCCGGTGGTCCACCGAGAGGCGGATCTTCATCATGGGGCGGATTTCGATGCGGTCGTCTCCATCCTCGCCGGTCACGACCACCGGTTTTTTCCGGATGGCGCTGACCGCCAGGATCCCCGCCTCAGGAGGATTGACAATCGCACAAAAGTCTTCGATCCCGGTCATGCCGAGATTCGACACCGTGAAGGTCCCCTCACTGTATTCTTCCGGCCGAAGCCGCCCCTTCTGGGCCCTTGAAAAGAGCTCCCGCGTCTCCGCGGCGATCTGCCGCAGCGACTTCTCCTGTACATTTTTCACTACCGGCACGATCAGTCCTGCCTCTCCGGCTACTGCGGTGCCGATGTTGACACTCTCATAGCGGATGATCCGATCTCCCTGCAGGGAGACGTTCATCAGTGGATATTTCTGCAGGGCTTTCCCTACCGCGACGATCAGCAGGTCCGAGAGTGAGACCCGGTATTCTCCTTTCTCGTTGATCAGGCTGCGCAGTGCCGTCAGCTTTCCGGTGTCAACCGCGTCGCTGAAACAGGCGTGCGGCACTTCCCGCTTGCTCTGCGACATGCGCTCTCCGATGACTCTGCGGATTCCCCGATATGGGATCTCCTCCGCAATGCGCAGGTCTGGCTTTTCTCCCGCCGCGGATGCGGCCCGCAGGATATCTGCTTTCCGGATCTTTCCCTGTGCGCCTGTTCCCTGCACCGTTCTGAGATCTATGCCCAGATCCGGCGCCATTTTCCTCGCAAGGGGAGATGCTTTGATGTCCCGCTCTGTAATACCGCCCTCGTAGCCGGTCCCTTTGATTCCGGCAATCTCTTTGAGATCCAGTCCCTGCTCCGCCGCAAATCTCCGGGCTCTCGGGGTCATTCGGACGGGCTCCTCGTCCGCTCCGTTTTTCTCTGCCTGCGTCACGGCATCGCCATCTGTCTTTTCGCTCTTCAGGACTTCTCCCGGATCCTCTCCCGGCCGGCCGATCACGGCGATGGGGGTGAAGACCGGCATCACCGTCCCCGGCTCCGCCAAAAGCTTCAGGACCGTTCCGTCCTCGGTGGCGTCCACACGGATCACGGTCTTGTCCGTCTGGACCTCAAAGAAGGGTTCGCCCTTCTTTACGGTCTCCCCTTCCGCCTTGTACCACTGGATCAGTTCGCCCTCGTCCTGGGTATAGCCCAGTTTCGGCATGATCACGATCTTTGCCATCTGTCCGCCTCCTCAGAGCATCTTCCGGATCGCTTCCCGGATGCGGTTTTCATCCGGAATGATCAGCTTTTCCAGTGCGGGGCTGAACGGCACCGGGACATCCGGAGAGCAGACGCGCATGATGGGCGCATCCAGGTCATAGAACACATCCGGCATGATCGACAGTGCGATCTCTCCCGTGATGCCGAAGCTGGTATAACCTTCATCCACCAACAGGAGCCGTCCGGTTTTTTTGACGGAGCGGATGATCGTCTCACGGTCGAGCGGGCGGATGGTCTGCAGGTCGATCACTTCGACGCCGATTCCTTCCTTCTCCAGCTCTGCTGCGACCCGGAGACAGGTGTTGACCGGTTCGGAGCAGCTGACCACCGTGAGATCGCTCCCCTCGTGCAGTACGGCCGCCTTCCCCAGCGGAATCAGCTCTTCCTCCGCCCCCTCATCGGGCAGTTCGAACTGCCGCCCGTAGTGCAGGCGGTTTTCTACCACGATCACCGGATCATCGTCCCGGATAGCGGTTTTCAGCAGACCCTTTGCCGTTCTTGCATTGGAGGGCACGGCAATCTTCAGGCCCGGAAAGTGGGCGATGACCGCGTTCAGATTCTGAGAATGCTGCGCCGCGCTGGAGCGGCCCAGGCCGATCGTGGTCCGCAGGACCATCGGTACCGGCATCTGTCCGCCGGACATATAGGTTATCTTTGCCATCTGGTTTGCGATCTGGTCCATAGCCACCAGCATGAAGTCCGAGAACATCACCTTCGCTACCGGGCGCAGTCCGGTGAGCGCCATGCCCACCGACATACCGACAAATCCGGACTCGCTGATGGGAGTATCCTTCATCCGCAGATCACCGTATTTTTCCCAGAGTCCCCGGGTTTCCTTCCAGGTTCCGCCGTTCGGGCCCATGTCTTCGCCCAGCACCAGGACAGACGGATCCCGGGCCATTTCTTCGTCAAGGGCTTCCCGGATGGCGTCACGGTAATAGACGGTTCTCATCTGTGTTCCCCTCCTTCGAAGAAGATCCCTTCCATCAGGGTCTCCGGCGCGGGCTCCGGGCTGTTCAGGGCAAACTCACAGGCGTCCCGAATCTCTTCCTCGGTCTGCTTCCGGATTTCCTCCCGTTCAGCCAGATCGAGATACTCCTTCTGTTCGAACAGCAGGATCGGGTCCCGGCTCAGCCAGTATTCCAGCTCTCCCTCTGCACGATAGGCACCGTTGTCATTGCCGTTATGACCGTGCTGCCGGTAGGTTCTGCATTCGATGAGCGAGGGTCCCTTCCCCGCTCTCGCGTTTTCCACGGCCTTTTCCACGGCATGATAAACGGCCATTACATCGTTTCCGTCTACGGAGTATCCGTCGATGCCGTAGGCCGCTGCCCGCTTCGACAGATCATGCTCACGGGTTACCCGGTTAATATTGACCGTGATGCCGTACAGGTTGTTTTCGATGATATAGACCACCGGCAGGTCCCATGCGGAGGCCATGTTAAGGCTCTCATGAAAGGTCCCTTCATTGGACGCGCCGTCTCCGAAGAAGCACAGCACCACCTGGTCGGTTCCCCGGTACTTGCAGCTGTAGGCAGCGCCCGTGGCAATGGGAATTCCTCCGCCGACAATGCCGTTGGCACCCAGGATGCCGAGGCTCATGTCCATGATGTGCATGGAACCTCCCTTTCCGTGGCAGTAGCCGTCCCAACGGCCCAGGATCTCCGCCATCATCTTCCGCAGATCCGCTCCCCGGGCGATCAGATGCCCGTGTCCGCGGTGCGTGCTGCTGACATAATCATCCGAGCGGAGCACAGCGCAGGCACCTGTGGCAACTGCTTCTTCCCCTATATAAAGATGCGCCAGTCCGGGCATCTTTCCGCATTTGTAAAACTCAAAAACCTCTTCTTCAAAGCGCCGTATACGGAGCATATTGGCATACATGGCTCGGAAAAGGGCTTTGTTCTCATCTGTCTGCACTGCTGCATCGATCCTTTCGCGTTGTTTCATATCATAAAATCCCGACGGCATCAGCTGCCATCGGGATTCCTTCAATCAGCCCAACAGCACCCCGGGCAGCCATGTGACAACTCCCGGCAGATACGTCACCAGCAGCAGGGTCAGTACCAGCGGGATACACCATGGCAGGATAGCTTTGTACAGGTGTTCGAGCTTGAGTTTGTTTACATCCGATATTACGAACAGGCAGACGCCGAAGGGCGGGGTCACCTGGCCGATCATCAGGTTCAGGACCAGCATAACGCCAAAGTGTACCAGATCCATGTTGATCGCTTTGGCGACAGGCAGCAGGACAGGCAGCATCAAGGTCAGGATTGCGCCCGGTTCCATCACCATGCCCAGGAGCAGCAGAATCAGGTTCAGGATCAGGAGGATGACGATGGGAGAATTGCTGATGCCCAGGATGAAGGCCGCAATCTTGTTGGAGATGCCCTCCATGGCCATCACATAGGTGAAGAGCGTGGAGCTGCCGATGATGAACAGGGTATTGGCCGAGGACAGGGCCGAATCCTTCAGGCACTTGAGGAAGCCCTTCCAGGTCATGGTGCGGTATGCGAGGGTCGAGATAATGAGCGCGTAGATCACCGCGATGCTGGAGGCCTCGGTCGGGGTGAACCAGCCCACCGTGAAGCCGGAGAGAATAATGATCGGGGTGATCAGAGCGAGAATGGAGCCCTTGAATTCTCTCCAGAGCGCCTTGGCGTTGAAAGGATGCCTCTCATACTTGCGCCGTACGGCGAAGTAATACACCATTGCCATCAGCAGCAGCGCCATGATGACCGCCGGCACCACGCCGCCCATGAAGAGCTTGCTCACGCTGACGCTGGCCACGCTGCCGTAAATGATCAGCGGGATAGAGGGCGGGAAGATCGGGCCGATGACCGAGGAGGCAGCCGTTACCGCTCCGGCAAAGTCTTCATCATAACCGTTCGACTTCATGGCTTCCATCTCGATGGCGCCGAGACCGCCTGCGTCCGCCACGGCCGAGCCGGACATGCCGGCGAAAATTACCGACGCAATGATATTGGCGTGGCCCAGACCGCCGGGGATCCAACCCACCAGTTCGCGGGCCGTGTTGAAGATTTTCTTCGTGATGCTGCCGGCATTCATGAGGTTGCCGGCGAAAATAAACAGAGGTATCGCAATCAGAAGGAAGGAGTCGATTCCGCTGACCATCTTCTGTCCGATGACCACCATGGGATAGCCCAGGGACAGGCAGCCCAAAACCGCCGAGGCCCCGATGGAAATACTGATCGGCACGCCGATCACCAGCAGAATCACAAATCCGATCAGGAATACTAACATGCTTTGGCCTCCTCCCCTTCCGTCTTCCTGCCAAACACGCGGGCGCACCATTCAATCAGTTCCCGCAGGGCATCCAGTGCCATGAATCCTCCGGCAATGGCCATGGGGACATACTGCACCGTATAGGGAATCTTCATGGCAAAAGTCGAATAGAAGCGGGTGCTGACAAACGGATACTGCGCGTTGAACGCAATCACCATGATGACCCCAAGCATCAGGGAGAAGAGCTTATTCAGCAGCACCATGATATCGCGTGCCGTGCCCTTGCTGCGGGAGATCAGGAAGTCCAGCCGCATCAGTCCACCGGAGTGATAGAGCGGGATGATTCCCATAAAGGCCATCCAGAGAAAGGAAATTCCGCAGATCTCGATGGTAGGCCGGAATGACTTGTTGAAGACATTGCGGCGGATCAGCTCCGAAACAATGAAAAAGACGATGACAACAACAGCGATCATCGCAATCGCCGTGGCGATCTTGGCGATGATATCCATGATTTTCCTGTAAAGATTCATTAACACACCCCTTTAACAACAGTTGCATAGGTCGGAGGACCTATGCAACTGCTCGGTGACAATGTAAGCTCTGAACCGGATCAGGCGATGGCTTCCAGAATGGCGTTCAGGAGATCGCGGTTGAACCAGGTTTCGTTCTCATAGCGATCATAGTAGGCCGGGATGTCCAGCTTGTCCTTGAAGGACT
>CAZMXF010000126.1:0-7080 GCA_964570015.1 uncultured Oscillospiraceae bacterium
ATGCTTCCATAGCCCTGAAGCCAAATCTGGTTGTAGACAGTGCCCCTGACTTCGGTGCCGCCACTCATCCCGGTGTACTGTCTGGTTGCATTGAGTATCTCCAGACAAACGGTTTTTTCAATATTTGCGTCATGGAGAGTTCCTGGGTTGGTGACAAAACCGAACGTGCTATGAAAACCTGCGGATATGATAAAGTCTGCGAAAAGTACGCAATTCCCTTTTATGATCTGAAAAAAGATAAAACTCGGACAGTCCAGACGGCTCTCAGACCAATGGAAATCACCTGCCGAGCACTGGACGCCGATTATCTGATTGATCTGCCGGTCCTGAAAGGACACTGTCAGACTCTGATGACCTGTGCCCTCAAAAACCTGAAAGGCTGCCTGCCAGACCGTGAGAAGAGAAAGTTTCACTCTGACGGACTGATTAAGCCCATTGCCGCACTGGGAGCTTTCCTCAAACCCAACCTTATTATTGTGGACAGCATCTGCGGGGACTTGAATTTTGAGGAAGGCGGGAATCCCATTCAGACTAACCGAATGTTTCTGGGTACAGATCCGGTGCAGGTCGATACCTATGGGTGTCAGCTTATGGGATTAGCCCTGGAAGATGTTCCCTATATTCAGCTTGCTGAGCAATACGGAGCCGGTTCTACCAGACTGGATGATGTCATTGCTCTCAACACGCCGGAACAGACCACAAGTTATCCTGCTCCTGCCGGAATCGCAAAGCGTCTTACAAAGAATGTGAATGTTGACAGTGCTTGCTCGGCTTGTTTTGCATCTCTTGTGAGAGGGCTCTATGTTGCCAAGGAATCCGGTATACCTGTTCATCATCCAATTTCTATAGGGCAAGGATTCCGCGGCAAAGAAATCTCCGGAATTGGAATCGGCAACTGCTGCCTTGGAGCAGATTTTTGTGCAGAGGGCTGCCCGCCCACTGCTAAAGCAGTAGAAAAAATGCTTCGTGAGCTGTCATAGCATGCAAAAAGATCCTCGCAGATTTGGTTGCGAGGATCTTTTTGCAAGCTATCAGGGTAAATAAGATGTCTTAATTTACAATTCAGAACACATGTCCATCCGCAGTGACGATGGTAAGAATGCCCCTTCTAAGAATAAACTCATTCTGTGCTTCGTCATAATAGCACTGATACAAGTGCGTCGGTTCCCGGTCCATACACCTGGTGAGCTCCCCGACTATTCTGAATCCGATTCTTTCAGCCTGTGCTTTAATTCCCATTCTTTTCCCCTCCTCAGTCATCATCAAAGATCGCATCCAATTCTTCCAGCCTGTCGATCCATTCCAGATCATCAGAGTTCCGTTTGCGCTTCTTGGTTTTTCCCGCTCCTAAAACAAGAAGCAGAATTACAATGGCTATTACAACATTCATGATACAATTCCTCTCCTTTTTTGGATTACAGGACTATTGCCTTTGTTGTTTACATAATAAAACTTTATGTGTCCAAAAAATTTCCCTCGGTACCTTCAGATCAAATAATGTTGTAAATTCTGCAATGTATATTCCTCATCATGGTCAAAAAAGGTCATCGTCAAACACGTCCGGGCGTTGCTGACCGGATTGGGTGATGATGCGGAGGCCAAGGGCGTGAAAGGTAGAGGCATTGACCTTGTACCCAATCTTCCCGATTTTGGTGGACATCTCCTATTAGCCTTCTTGTTGAAGGCTAATAGGAGAATGTCCTCGGAGGAAACGTGAAATCCGTCCCATCATATACGCTCCTCGTTTTGAATCCACTCGTGGATGTGCCTGTAAATACTTTCTTCCGACCAAATTCCGTCTTCGATCCACTCCCGGATATCCTCAGACAGCAGTTCAGGACGATAATCGGGATACAGCAGTTTGATCTCCTCTTCCCTGTTATCAAAGCTTGGCCGTCCGTCTCTGTTGATTCCGTTTCTTGATACGATCATATAAGCTATGAAGGAATACAGGTACTGTCTGATTTCCGGTACCTGCAGTTCTGTCAGCAACTCATACAGCCGGTAAAACTCCTGCAGTGCACAGCTCAGACTGCGAATATTATGATATTTTCTGATCTTGCTCTTCCGATCCGATGAATCTCCGGCAAAAACATCATTGATTCTTTGCTCATTTTCCACCAGGAAGTCCGCATACTCCTGGCTCGGCCATACTGATTTCGTGAGGATACTGTAAATGATTGCTTCAAAGTCCGGAGTATACTGCACTGTGCGGGCGATCGTTTTTTCCTTTACCGTCTTATACAGCATGACAGACTTTTGAATACTGTCTGTGTCAAAATGTTCTTCCTCTCGTTTTCCGGGGATTGGGGTAAAGAAGCCCAGCGGACTGCTGCTCATTGTAAGCAAGCTGCCAGCTGGGATATAAAGTAAAGAATGAACCAGCAAACAGACTGGTCTTTTTATTTGGCTGATGCTGTGATCAGAAACAGTTCGTCTGGTGTAAGCTTTAAGATCTGCTGCTCAGTTCTTTTCCTGGTTTCCATTAGTTGAGATATCTCTTCTTTCATGGGCAACTTACCCTGATCCTGCAACATATGCATCTTCTTAGAAAGCGAGAAGAAATCTTCTCCTATGATACCATTGCGCACGGCCGCTTCCCAAGACATGTTTCCCAGTTTCCCTGAGAAGTAATACTTACCACCACCGGGAGCATCTGGTGCATCTTTTCCCGTACAGGCGTTGATATCCACACCGAGGTGTCGTCTACTTCTTACACGGTATAGCGCCTCGGCTGTATCAATAATCCCTTGTCCATTCTCTCCGAGACCTGTGTAAAAATAAACACTGTCTCTTTCAGGAAACCCGTCAAATATAGCCTGATAGCGTTCTGTCAGCCCGGAGAATAAACGGAAGGCAAGAGCAACACCCGCAGGCATAGCTCCCCCATGATAGTTCATGATGCTCTCATAGTATATTTTGAGCAGCCTTCCATTTTCCTTGACAAATAATGCTTCAGTTTTAGTCAAAGAAGAGTACTGAGACATCGAACGGATCCTCAATCATCTCTGAGGAATACATAAAGTCCGCAGTCTTCTGGAAGCCTGCGATATCTTCCTCGCTGATTTCCAAGGAAAAATCATAATACTCGGCCATCTCCTTGACGGCATCCACATCCAGATCAAGATACTCACCAGTTGTCGCATATGCAGCCTCAGGATCTGCTTCAATTCTCGCCATAACGGCTTCTTCGGCTTCAGTGATTTTCGCAATCACATCTGGATGCGCATCATAATACTCCTGCGTAACCGCAACAGCAATAATAGCCTGAATCAGGCCGTCACCATTAGTGATTAGATGATACCCGGCTTTACCCGCATTATATGCCGCTGCACCGCCAAGCATTGCTACATCTGCGCTGCCACCATCCAAAGCAGCTTTGGCTTCTGGAATGCTCATGCTGACATAATTGACATCTTCAATCGTCATTCCTGCTGTATTCAAATATGCAACAAGCAACTCATGCAGATTTGTTCCTGCGGGTCCGGCAATGATTTTACCTCGAAGTGATTCAGGGCTGTTAAGACCGTCATCCTTAGTATACAGGCAGAACGCCTTTGGTGCTCTGCTGTACATATTTAACACTTTAATATCCGCACCGTTTGCTGCAGACAAAATGATAGATGTTCCACCAACAGCATATAGCAACTGGACATCTCCAGAAGCAAGTGCCTGCGTCTGATCCGCTCCGGATGTGATTTCGGCATATTCTACAGGGATGCCGAGCGTCTCAGTAAAGATCCCATTCTCCTTCTCGATGATGCTTGGTACATTCAGAGGTGATGTCACATAGGTGGTTGTCAGGCTTTCTGTCGACAGACCGTCTGCAAAAGCAGTAAAGCTACCCATTGTCATTATAAGCACGAGAATGATTGAAAGTGTTTTTTTCATACTGATTCCTCCATTTTGTTCTCTATTTCCAACCCGTATTATGCAGGACTGGAAACAATTGGCTGTTCCAGCGCTGAAACGATTGCACGACGGATTGCGATAAGTTCATCGCACAGGATATCTCTTGGTCGCTCCTGATTTAAAGTGTATTCTGCGGATACTACGCCATTAGAAATCAAGACAATCTTGTCTGCTATGGTTAAAGCCTCATCGATGGAATGTGTCACAAATAGAATACTCGCATCTGTTTCTTTTCTGACTCGCAACAATTCCTGCTGCATGTTTTCACGGGTAAAATGATCCAGTGCTGCAAACGGCTCATCCATCATAATAAAAGACGGCTTATATGCCAGTGCCCTAGCCAGAGCTGTACGTTGCTGCATACCGCCTGACAACTGATGTGGTTTAGACTTTTCAAAACCATCCAGACCGACTGTGTGAATTATTTTTGCCGTCTCATCCGAATTTCTCTGGCTTTTATTCTGGCTGAACTCGATGTTGTCTCTGACATTCAGCCAAGGCATCAATCGGGGTTCTTGGAATACATAGGCTGTTTTCTGCTCCCCAGGGAATCGGATTTCACCGCTGTCTGGTACCTCAAGACCTCCTACCAATCGGAGAAGTGTTGTTTTCCCGCATCCGCTCTTTCCCAATACTACAGTTATTTCACCTTCCTGCATTGTCAGTTCGATTCCACGCAGAACCTGAAGTATCCCAGAATCTACGGCATAAGACTTTGACAGACCTCTGATCTCAATTCCAGCCATTTTGAGCCGTGCCTCCAACTAAGCCGCGAATCAGCAATCCCAACAGCCGATCCGTAAAGTATCCTACAATTCCAATAACAAAGATTCCAACAATTACCTTATCAGTTCGCGACATCTGCTGGGCAAACAGTATCATATGGCCGAGACCAGTAGATGCTGCTACCATTTCAGCTCCAATAATTGCTCGCCATGAATAACCCAGACTTGTTCTCATTCCGACGAGGATATCTGGAACCGCAGAGGGAAGAATCACCCTCAGAAACGTTCTTGTCGAGCTATAAGAAAACGATTTTGCAACTTCAAGCAGCTTATGATCACACCCCGTAAAACCTTTGACTATGCTCAGGTACATTGGAAAGAAGGAGGCTAGAACAATGATCACCGTTTTTGTCATCTCTCCAATGCCGCACCATAGAATCAATAGTGGAATCAGCGATAATGGGGGTACATTGCGGAAGAACTGAATCAAATACTCATAAAACGGTTCACTCTTCGGAAAGAAAATACGAAACGCCGCAATCACAAAAGCCAGCACAAATGCGATCCCAAATCCCCGTAGAACACGACCAAAACTTATGATAACATCCTGGAAAATCTCCCCAGTACTTAACATTTTCAAGAATGTCGTCCAGACTCTCTGTGGCGATGGCAAAACATATGAGTTGAAAACTCCTGCTGCGCAGACAAAATACCAGATCGCAAATATCATAATGATCCCAATTAGAGCGGGGATCAATCTGTTTGTTTTTTTCATAGACTAAATTCCGTCGCCATTGTGGCAACCCCCAAAGCAGAAAAGCATCTCAAATAGCCTAATTCCTTTCGAGAGGTTGACCGCTTCCTTTGCAATTTCCTTCTCTCCTGTTGCTGAAACTACACTCACGGAAAGTGGATCATAAAAGCCTGGTGGAATTGGGCTTCGAGTTATAGGCGTTGCAGAATTGTATCCAATATCTGCGAGGAATTCTTTTGCAGTTACAAATGTTGTTCTGTCGAGGCCCAGCTTATTTCCCTGTTCTACCAATGCACGGCATGGCGTTGTAATCACAATCTGACCATATTGCAAGTCTTTCCTTTGCGAGAGTTCCTCTGCACAATGCAGCAAAATTGGGAGTACAGGAGCTTCACTCACAGCTTCAAGATTCAAAGTTCTTACAAAATTCACAGCCATGGGACAACGCATGTCAAGCACTGTTCTATCGGTTGTCATCAGAACCTTAGAATATTCTTCCAAAACTCGTTTGCTCCAGTTTTCTCTGCAATACACCCTGTGCATGTTATGGGAACGTAGCTTCTGCTCTAATTTCTCGGGGCTGATCATTCTATCTGTAACAGGATTAATAAACACATAGGTCATTCACGATGTTTTCTCCTTTATATGTAATGTATGTAAAAAAAGAGAAGCCGCAGAAAACGGCTTCCGAAGTTTGGCAGATGAGGAAAGCGATATCAGCGACATCGCAGGGTGAGCACAGCAAAAAACGGCTGCACCCCGGCTGCTAAACTCCGGATGCCCAGCATTTGACAACAGTCTGTGTACTTTATGGTGGCTTGTCCGATTCTCATGACAAACATCGTTCTTTTTCCTTTCCTTCAGATTGTGTGCATTATAACCTCATTAACCTATCTTGTCAATAGGTTTTTCTTTCTTCTCTTTCTGTGATTCCTGACAACGAGTCATAGAGGCTGTCAAGTGTTTTCTTTTTTAGAATTTCTCGTAATGGGGTCTTTTTTTCACAGACTATGATTAAGCCTGGCTTAATCCTCTCGAAAGAATAATAGATCCGCAGGTCCTTCTTTGAACCTGCGGGTTTCTCTCGCTGCCGGGCATTTAATACGCGTAAGTGTCAATTCTGCCCGCGTTCCTGAGATGAGCCCGCTTTGCAGAAATCTGGAGCGTTCTCTGGGAGCACGGCCGTAATCCAGTCTTCCTTTCTGGCCTCCATCTTCGGTGCTTTGCATGCCATTTGCTCAACAGATGGCTAATATTGGCAGCGAAGTCTTTCGCGCCAGCAAGTGGAAAGATAAAGGAAAACCAGATCGAGCAATGAGCGCCCTCGAGCGTGCGTTGGAGCTGTTGGATTTTACTGTAGCTTCCATGCAGGAGCAAAACAGAAATCCCCGCGAGATCCTTCGCATGCGCGAATTGCTGTGCGACTATTTCTGCGGCAAAAATGAATACGCATCAACCGGAGCCTCCTTAAACAAATACTTTGATGCTTTCTCTGCAAAAGCCGCTCTTCAGCGCAGCACTCAACCAGCCCGTGCTGTAGACAACTCCATTTTCCCAATAAACACGAAATGATTCTCCGACTTGTATCTGTAATAATGTTCTTTATGCCGCCCTTCCAGTTTGTTTTGGAAGGGCGGCATATTCTCATGTCTTATCCGGTTTTTATCGAGCTCTCTATGACAAGAAAAA
>CAZMXF010000127.1:0-7077 GCA_964570015.1 uncultured Oscillospiraceae bacterium
GGCGTAACACCGGAATGGCCGGAACAGTATTGGGTTTACGGACCCGTACTGTGCAAGGTCGGCACAGACGGATCCATAGAGAGACTGCCGTATCACCCCACAGAAAGCGAAACCGGACAGGAGGGGAACAGAGGAGTTGTATTCGAAGGACTCTGTGCCGCTGCCGACGGAAAGCTTTGGGTTTTGGAGAAGCACTATCATTACTGGAATGATGCGCCGGAAGGAATGGCAGACACAAATCCCGAGTTCGGCAGTTTCTTCCGTAGTGAAGAAAACGAGACCTTAGTCTGTATCCACGAAGATGGTACAGTGATTTCGGAGTTTTCGCTTGACGGACTGAAGAACCATACGGAAGAGATCAAGGATCTCGAAGGAAGCTATTCCTTTGATGTAAACGGAATGGCAATCGACAAGGATGGCCGCATATGCCTTGCTGTTCATGAGTGGTTCTCAGGTACAGGGCGCTATATCCAGGACAACCGGATCTGTATACTGGACCCGCAGTCCGGAAGTCTGCTGGATTCCTTCGAGATGGCTAGCACGCCGGAATATATGGTTGGCCTGCCCGGGGGCGAGATCGCAGTCTGCTGCTATGAGCGTGGAGAAGTGATCGGGCTTTTGGACATGGAAGCCAAGAGACTGGGAGAAACGGTGCTGATTGATGATTTTGTAAACGGTATGGCTGCCGGCGGGGAAGATTATCCGGTCTGTTACAGCGCCGGTAACAGTGTTTACGGTCTCGATTTTGAGAAGGGCGAATCAGTGAAGCTTTTCAACTGGATCGACTGTGATGTTGCCCGTCAGGGTAATGAAAGCATCTGCGTACTGCAGGACGGCAGAATTGTCACCACATCCTGCGAGGAGACCGTAAACGGGATTGAAAACAACCTGATCGTCCTCTCGAAGACAACAGCCGGAGATACTTCTCAAAAGAAAGTGCTCAGACTTGCCGTCATGAATCTGTACCCCTTCACCAGCAGAATGGTAAGCCGTTTCAACCGCAGCAATCCAGACTACCGTATTGAAGTGACGGATTATTCCCAGTACAATGACTATTCCTCTGCCAATGAAGAGGATCGGAATGCGGGCATCAATCGTCTGCAGACAGAGATCATTGCCGGAGATATGCCGGATCTGTTGGATATCAGCCTGCTGTCGGCAGACCGGCTCGGAAGCAAAGGCCTCGTCGAGGATCTGTATCCGTATATGGACGCGGATCCGGAACTGAGCCGCTCCGACCTGCTGGAGCATGTGCTTCAGGCGTTTGAGGAAAACGGAAAACTCTACCAGACCGTCGGAAATTTCTATGTCCTGACCACCGCGGGACTCAGCAGTGTCGTCGGAGATCAGATCGGATGGAATATGGACCAGTTCCATGAAGCGATGAGCAGGCTGCAGGCGGAAAACCCGAACTGTACGGTGTTTGAGCGGTATACGACTCAGGATCTGGCGCTGACCTTCCTCCTGTATCTGGAATTGGAAAACTATGTGGACTGGAGTAACGGTGAATGCCGTTTCCAGTCAGACGGCTTTGTCAAACTTCTGGAGTTCGTAAAGAGCTTCCCGACTGTTTACAGCTGGGAGACTGACGCGGGCGCGGACGATTTCGATACGGATACGCGGCTTCGGATGGGGCTGCAGCTCATGAAGCAGTGCAATTTTGCCTGCTTTGAAGATCTCCAGCTGAACACAGCCGGACTCGGCGGAGCACCTTGTACGTTTGTTGGATACCCGACAGAAAACGGTGCAGGAAGTATGTTTGCTCAGATCGGTAATTCCTTTGCCATTACGTCAACCTGTGCGGACAAGGAGGCGGCATGGCAGTTTATCCGTCAGTTCTTCCTGCCGGAGTATCAGGAACAGTTTCTGGGAGAGGTTTTCCCGACAAATCGTGTCGTCTATGAGAAGATGAAAACCGAAGCCACAACACCGAAATACCAGCGTAATCCGGACGGGAGCTATATGCTGAGTGAAGAAGGGAAGCGGATTGAGGAAGACCGGGGCAGCATGCAGGTCAATGGTGTGACAGTTCCGTATAAAACTGTGTCCGAGGAAGATGTAACCAAAGTGGAAGAGATCATCAATGCGACGACCAATATCCTGCATACCGACGACAGCCTGAAGAAAATCATCATTGACGGTGCTCTGCCGTACTTCGCCGATCAGAAAAGCGTCGATGAAGTGGTGAAACTGATCCAGAGCAAAGCCATGCTTTATGTCAATGAGCAGCGATAAACAAATCCAAAGACAAAAAAGGAAAGAAGCGGATTTGTTGGACATCTGTTGGACAAATGGTGATAGTATAGACCCAAAAGAATTATTATTATGGAGGATTAAAACATGGAAAAAGTGGTTTTAAATGACGAACAGCTTGACAGCGTCAACGGTGGTTCCAGAATCACCTATACGGTTCAGCCGGGCGATACTCTGGAGAGCATTGCAAAGCGGATGGGTGTTTCCGCCAAAAAGCTGGAAGAGTGGAACAAGATTGAGGATCCAAACTTTCTGATGGTTGGCCAGCCGCTGAAAGTCAAGTTCTGATCGGAAACTTTAAAGGAAGCATTTAACGGTACGGCACGGGGTGAAAATTCATTCCCGGCCGTACTGTTTTATCGGTTGATTTGCTGAGCGGAGAATGATAGAATACCATTTAAGGGAATTGTGAGGCAGAAAAGAAAGGCAGAGAGCTTAACCAATACGCAAGGGGAAAAGGGATTCGGAAAGGACACAGCGCTGACGTGAAAACAGAGATACAGATGCTCGGCAAGCTGGAACTGGCCCTGCTTCTGCAGCTGATCATGCTGGTGATCGTCGTGACGGCGGACACATACCTGCAGAAAAAACAGAAGAAGATCCTGCTTCTCATCATTGTGATGGCTTTCAGCCTTGTTGTTCAGGACGGATGGACCAGCCTTCCGGATGGCAGGACGGATGGACTGCTCAGGACGCTTGCAGAGATTTACGGCTACAGCGTACGGCCGGTGATTCTGGTCCTTTTTCTGAAGACCCTGGATATGAACCGAAAAAGACGGATGCTGTGGTGGCTGGTCGCGGCTAATGCGGCAATCTATTTGACGGCGTTTATTGTCGGAATCGCATTCCGGATTACGGAGGAAAACCTCTTCTGGAGAGGACCGCTGGGGTATGCCTGCCATGTGCTGAGTGCCGGACTTCTGGCGTTGCTGATTTATGAATCACTGAACAGGTTTCGGCAGTGGAAAGCAGCCGGCTGCTTTATCCTCGTTCTGGATGCCTTCCTGCTTGGACTGGCAACAATCTGGGACTGGATACAGGGAAGCAATGGGACGGTCAGTTGTCTTACGATTGTTGTAGTCAGTTCCTGCCTGTTTTATTACCTTTGGCTGCACATGCAGAGCGCGTATGCTCATGAGCAGGCATTGGCGTCGGAACAGAGAATCCAGATTATGATGACGCAGATTCAGCCTCACTTTCTGTTTAACACGCTCTCGACTATCCAGGCTCTGTGCCGAATTGATCCGGAAAAAGCATCGGAAACTACGGAAAAGTTCGGTACTTACCTTCGGATGAACCTCGATTCGCTGGGTCGGGCAGGACTGATTCCGTTTCAGAAAGAACTGGAACACACCAGAATCTATGCGGATATCGAGATGATGCGCTTCCCTTATATCCATATCAGCTATGATATACAGGAAGATGACTTCGAAGTCCCTGCGCTCAGCATCCAGCCGATGGTGGAGAATGCAATCCGGCACGGTGTAAGGGGACGGTACAACGGACTGGTAAAGGTAACGACCCGCAGAGAAGAGAAAGAAGTTGTTGTCACGGTGACGGACAATGGGAAAGGCTTCGATCCCGAGAATTCAAAAGCGACGGACGGAACTCACATCGGGATCAGAAACGTGAGAGGGCGTGTCGAAATGCTCTGCGGCGGAACACTGAGCATTGAAAGCAAACCAGGTGCGGGCTGCACTGTAACCATACGGCTCCCGCACAGAAAGGAGACAGAATGACGGCAATCTGTGTGGATGATGAACCGCTTGTACTGCAGCTCAGTCTGTCGCTGATCCGGGAACTGCCACAGTTTGAACAGGTGGAAGGCTTTGGTGGTTCCGTAGAAGCACTGGACTGGCTGGAGACTCACCGCCCCGACCTGGCACTGCTTGATATCGACATGCCGGCCATCAATGGGATTGCCCTTGCCATCCGTATCAAAGAACAATATCCGGATACCGCCATTATTTTCCTGACAGGATATACGCAGTATGCAGTAGAAGCGTTCGCACTGCACGCTTCCGGCTATCTCATGAAACCGATCAACCGGGAGAAGCTGTCTGCAGAAGTAGAATATGCTCTGAGCGGGAGACATGCACGTCGGTCTTCACATATCCAGGTGCAGACCTTCGGCAATTTTGATGTGTTCGTGGATGGAAAGGCGGTGGCCTTTAACCGCTCCAAATCCAAGGAGCTCCTGGCTTATCTGGTGGATCGGAAAGGCAGCAGCGTGTCCAGGACAGAGGCTTTTGCCGTTCTTTGGGAAGACAATGCTTACGACCGATCCATGCAGAAACAACTGGATGTGGTGATTCGCAGCCTGCGCGGAACCCTCCAGGAAAACGGAATCGGGGAAATCCTGGAAATGAAGAGCGGCAATATGCGGATCATTCCGGAACTGCTTGACTGTGACCTATATCGTTTTTTCTCCGGAGATGCCGAGGCGATCAACGAATACCGGGGAGAGTACATGAGTTCCTATTCGTGGGCCAGTCTGACGGAAGCGAATGTAGACCGACATCTGCGAAACTACGAAACCTGAGCCTTCCAAACCTTCAGACAATCCGGGAGAATGGATTCCTCTGTGACCAGAGAGGAAAGAAAACAGGACTTAGTCAAAACAGGTTTTTCTGACAAAAAAACCGGACGGAAAACGGAAAAGAAAGATGCTGCAGCCAGATCTGGATATACACTTGCAGAACGAAGCATGTGAAAAAGTGTGACACTTGTGTGACAGTTTTTTTGATAGAATCCAAAATACAGCTAAGTTTTTTTCTGTGTCGAAATTCCATTTCAGCATCGGAGCAATACAAACCTGACAGGGGTCAGAACAGAAAACGTTTTTCTGCCGCGATGTTTAGCGGCAGGAGACGCTTATATTGGAAAGGGGAAAACTATGAACAAAGATTTATCTATGCTTAACGACGATGACCTGATGAAAGTAGCCGGCGGATACGGGGAAGCAAGCATTGCCTCCGGCAGCTTTGCATCCAGCACCGGAACCGCTCTGAATCTGGTCGTTTACTGGAGCGTACAGGACAATGGCGGACAAAAGGTTCTGAAAGTGACAGTCTCGTCATCTTCCTACAGCCTGTATTGCACC
Organism: uncultured Oscillospiraceae bacterium; assembly: GCA_964570015.1. Classification (GTDB taxonomy): domain Bacteria; phylum Bacillota; class Clostridia; order Oscillospirales; family Oscillospiraceae; genus Limivicinus. The sequence goes on from CAZMXF010000127.1 coordinate 5,357, forward strand.
GGCTCTGCCTGCGGCGTGGAGCTGGTGGTCAACGGGATGTCTTATGCATCGGGCACCCCTGCGATTGAGTATGGCGGAAACAGTCCGGTAACCAATCAGCTGGCCAGTTTCTCAATCCCGAATCTTTCCGGACCGGTTTCGATTACTGCGATCTGGCACTTTAACGGTACTTACAGCGGTGTATCCATCGGTGATATCCGCGCCTCTGGCACTGCTGTCGTCTGAGCCAGTCTGAATCGTCGGCCGGGGCAACAGTGAAATGATAATCCCCGTTGCAGGCCGAGATTTCGGAATATGCAACGGGGGTTTGCGTTTTCGCATACGAATAATCTTCTGTCAATGATCCTGACGTGACAGATTGACGTGCTTGCGAAGAAAGTGTATAATCTCCACACAACGTCTAATCGGAGGAAAAACGAGACGATGGAACTGACAGTAGAAGCGAAGCTTGATAACCTGGAACAGGTACTTCAGTTTGTTGACAGCCGGCTGGAAAAAGAGGACTGTCCTATAGGCATGCAGATGAAGGTCGATGTTGCAGTAGAAGAAATCTTTGTCAATATAGCCAGCTATGCTTATACGCCGGCCTCCGGTCCCGCGACCATCCGCATAGAGGTGGAAGAAAACCCGAAAACTGCGGTGATTACATTTGTAGATCACGGAGTGCCATATGATCCCCTGGCTAAGGATGACCCTGATGTTACACTCTCGATCACTGAAAGGGAGATTGGAGGACTAGGTATCTTTATGGTGAAGAAAAGCATGGACGATATGGCCTATGAATATCAGAACGGGCAGAATATCCTGACCATTCGAAAACGGATCAGTTGAGCAGGTTCTTCGCGGTGATAACTTAAGGAAATCATAATAATTACTATTACTGACAAATGTTATTGGACATTTTCAGAACAAGCTGATATAATAAAAATGGTTGTATAGACAACTTTAGAAATGGAGGAAACGACATGCTGAATATTACGAAGAATCTGGACGACACAAAACTGACTGTACAGCTTGAGGGAAGACTGGATACCACCACGGCGCCCCAGCTGGAAGAGTCCATGAAGGAAAGCATCAACGGTGTTACCGAGCTAATTATGGACTTCGAGAGGCTGGAATACATCTCTTCCGCCGGCTTGCGTGTTCTGCTTTCCTGCCAAAAGATTATGTCGAAACAAGGCAGCATGAAGGTCGTTCATGTCAGCGATCTGATCAAGGAAATTTTTGAAGTCACCGGATTTATCGATATCCTGACGATTGAATAAACAGCAGAATGGATAATCAAATCTTCAGAAAAGAGAGTCTGGAACAGATCTCTTCTCCGGAACAACTGAACGATTATCTGCGTGTAACGAATCCCGCGGTATGGCTTGTACTTACCGCGGTGATTCTGCTACTTGCGGGTATGCTGTTCTGGGCCTCAGTTGCGTCGATCGACAGTTTCGCGTCCGGAACAGCCCAGGTTCAGGACGGTACCATGCGGATTGTCTTTGAAGATCCGCAGATCGCAAAGAGTGTAGATCAAGGAAGTACGGTGAAGAAAAGAGACGTATCGGCTCGGGTGAGCAGCATGGGCTATGCGGATGACGGAGAGATGTTTGCTTTGGCACCGACGAGCCTTGCAGATGGATCTTATTCCGTTCAAGTAGTTTACAGAAAGACCCAAGTGCTCAGTCTTCTGTTTAACTGAGGGTAAGGAGTATGAGTCAGAAGAAGGTCAA
>CAZMXF010000128.1:0-7047 GCA_964570015.1 uncultured Oscillospiraceae bacterium
TGGAAAGCGGCCGGGCTGTAATCGGAAACAACTGCGCACAGTGCCTGGGCTGTCTGCAGTTTTGCCCCGTGAGCGCAATCTCTCTCGGCAGTATCACGGATAAGCGCGAGCACTATCATAACCCGAACGTGAAAGCCGCTGACCTGATGGAGAAGATCATCCACATCGACTGAGCATGCACTATGTATACCTTGTCCGCTGCGCAGACAATACACTCTACTGCGGCTGGACAACAGACCTGGAAAAGAGAGTTCGTGCGCACAACAGCGGACAGGGAGCAAAATACACCCGGAGCCGCAGACCGGTACAGCTGGTTTACGCCGAGGAGTATCTGGAAAAGCATGAAGCGCTGAGCCGTGAGTGGCATCTGAAGCACCTGAGCCGTGCAGAAAAACTGCGGCTGGCAGAAACAGCCCGGGCGGATAGAAAACCGAGGAAAGAATAAAATATAGATAAATGCGGAGCGGGTCATATCTCATGTCCGCTCCGCACTGAATTTACCGCCGATCTGTATCATCAACCGATGGTTTCCCATCCTGAACGGGAGATAATAAAGAAACGAATGACCGGAGGAAAGATCATATGGGAAGAGTGCTTAATTTTGGATCACTGAATCTGGATTACGTCTACAGTGTTGATCACTTTGTAAAGCCCGGCGAAACCATGAGCGCCAAAACACAGAAGATCAATCCGGGCGGAAAAGGTCTGAATCAGTCCTGCGCACTGGCCAGAGCGGGAGCGGATGTGTTTCATGCCGGCTGTGTCGGCAGGGGAGGAGAAGCTCTGATCCAGATCCTCAGGGAAAATGGTGTGGACACGTCTTATCTCCTGCCAACGCAGGAGCTGCAGGGCAACGCAGTGATTCAGGTGGATTCATGCGGAGAAAACTGCATTTTGCTGTTTGGCGGATCAAACCGGTGCATCACAGAACAGCAGGTGACGGAGACGCTGTCTGATTTCGGCAAAGGAGATGTACTGATCCTTCAGAATGAAATCAATCAACTGTCTCTGATCGTGGAAATCGCTTATCAGAGAGGAATGACGATCGTCCTGAATCCTTCTCCGTACGATGAAAGACTGGACGCAGTGGATTTCGGTAAATTGTCCTGGCTCCTCGTGAATGAAGTGGAAGCCGGGCAGATTGCGGGAACTGCGGATCCGGAAGAGGCGTGGATCCGGATTCACCGGCAGTATCCCAAACTTTCTATCCTGATAACTCTGGGAGGACAGGGGAGTATTGCGTATCAGGTGGATAGGAACACAATCCTGACAGAAAAACAGAAGGCGATTCCCGTGAAGGCAGTCGACACAACAGCGGCGGGAGACACTTACACGGGATACTTTGTTTCCGCGCTGATGGAGGGAAAAGCGTTGAAGGAATGTATGCAGCTCGCCACTGTTGCAGCCGCAATCTGCGTGACCAGAGAAGGAGCGGCACCTTCCATCCCATACAGGGCAGAAGTGGAACAGGCCTTTACACACCATTCGAATGAAAACAGATAAGATATTACGAAATGAAACGCCAAAGATTGATTATCACAAATAACGCCCCGGCTGTGTTGGGCTTTGCACTGCTGTGCCTGGCAGCTCTGCTCCTGAACCAGTTCACCGGAGGCAGAAGCAACCGTCTGCTGTTTATGACCTATCATTCATCCCTGAAGGATCCGCTGACCTATGTACGCTTTTTTACCCACGTGCTCGGGCACAGCAGCTGGACGCATTTTATCGGAAACATGTCCTATATTCTGCTTCTCGGGCCGGTGCTTGAGGAAAAATACGGGCCGCAGAAGATTTTTGAAGTCATCGGCATTACCGCACTGGTAACCGGCCTGGTAAATTGGTTCTTTTTCCCGAATGTCGCGCTTTGCGGAGCAAGCGGCGTGGTGTTTGCATTTATTCTTCTTGTTTCTTTTGCCAATGTAAGATCCGGAGAGATCCCGGTGACGGTGCTTCTTGTGGCGGTGATCTTCCTGGGCGAGCAGGTCTATGACGGGATCTTCCTCCGGGATAATATCTCGAATCTTTCCCATGTCTTGGGCGGAATGGTCGGTGCGGTTGCCGGCTACAACCTGAATTTTCACAGATGATCCTGCCAGGGAAAGAAATTCCCGAGACAGGCATCTCAGACGGAGAAGATGTAGAGATCGTGATCGGACTCTCCGAGGGGCAGGCGGTGTACTATGAGTACTTTTTTCCGCTGGTAGCCAATCAGATTCCTTGAAAAGGGATTGCCATTTGGACGGAATGCGAGTAGAATAATAAAAACGATCCGGGTAATGTATGCCCGCAGAGAACAGAAAGGAAAGGGGCGCTGGACAATCAGAAACCTGTTGATTTACGGCATGATCTATCTGGGCAGCGCCCTGATGATCTGCAACATCCGGCAGTATATCCGTTTCGCGAGGCAAGTTCGGGAGCGAGGCGACTGGGAGCAGGAACAGCGCATTCTGCGCTTCCCGATCCTGTTGCTGGTGCTTTTCCTGTGCGGCTATCTTACGGTAGGCTTCTTTGGAAAGCCGGATTTTATCATCTCCGGGATCCTGTTCGGTGGAAGCATCTTTGTTATGGTGATGCAGATGCTGATCCGGCGGATTGCAGACAGAATTCAGGAAAATGAAAAGCTGGAAGCACGCCTGATAGCAGCGGAGGATGCCAGCCGATCCAAGACTTTTTTCCTCTCAAATATGTCCCATGACATCCGTACCCCGCTCAACGCCATCCTGGGCTATACGACGCTGGCCAGAAAGGAAGGCCGTTCAAAGGAGGAGATCGGACAGTACCTGAAGAAAATTGATGTTGCCGGGCATCAGTTGCTTGCCATCGTCAACGACGTACTGGAGATGAGCCGGATTGAGAGCGGCAAGGTGGAGATGCATCCCGAGCCCATCGACATTGAAGACACTGTGCGGTCGGCAGGAGACCTGATCAGCGGACAGATGGAAGAAAATGGCATCCGCTTTACGGTCCGCTGTGACGTGAAAGATTGCTGCGTCCTGTGTGACGGGAATCAGCTGGACCGCATCCTGCTGAACATTCTCGGCAATGCCGCCAAGTTCACACCAAAGGACGGGGAAGTGCAGCTGTCGTTGCAGGAGACTCAGACGGACGGAGAGACAGGGACTTATGAGATTCGTATCAAAGACAACGGAATCGGGATGAGTCCTGAATTTGCAGAGAATATCTTTGAACCCTTTGAACGGGAGAGAACCTCAACGGTGAGCAAGACCCAGGGAACCGGCCTCGGCATGACCATCACGAAGAAAATTGTCGACATGATGGCCGGAAAGATCGAGGTCCTTACCGAGCAGGGAAAAGGAACCGAGTTCATCGTTACGCTGGATTTGCCCTTTGCAAAGCTGCAGGACTCAGAACAGGGCAATCCGGAACCATGCCCATGCAGAGAGCGTGCAAAATCCATGCGGCTGCTCCTTGCAGAAGACAACATGATCAACCGCGAGATTGCCAACGAGGTGCTCAAGGGTATGGGCTTCCTGGTCGAGGATGCTGAGAACGGGGAGCGCGCCGTCCAGATGGTGATGGAATCCGCGCCGGGCTACTACAGCGCAGTTCTGATGGATATTCAGATGCCCGTGATGGACGGATACGAGGCCGCAAGAGCGATCCGGGAACTGCCGGACGCCCGCCTCTCGAAGATCCCGATCATCGCCATGACGGCCAATGCCTTCAAGGAGGACGAAGAGGCGGCAAAGGAAGCGGGCATGCAGGGACACATCGCAAAGCCCCTCGACATGGACGCCATGCGTCGGACGATTATGGAAGTGCTGGGCAGCCAGAGCGAAGTCGAAAGCATATAAAAAAAGCAGGACGGATCTAGACCGCCTTCAATATATGTATACAAAGCACATGCACTGTGACCAGAGAAGGCAAGGGCATGTGCTTTGTATTGTGTACTACACTTATAAAGGGAATGATTACGGGTCTCAGGCCGCGGCTTCCTCGCCCATCTCAGCGAGATTCTCCGTGCAGAAGAGGTCGATCACGTTCTGAACCATCTGCTCGTCACGGTCTGCCAGAATGCCGGCTGCAAGCCAGTAGGCATAGGGACCGTCGTTGTAGAGCATCAGGGCCTCCGGGTCACTGCCATAACGGAATTCGGTATGGAAGGTTGTATCCGGAGTGTCGGGGAGCAGGAAGAAATATTCAAACTCTCCTGCATCCGCATCCTCTGTCCGATAGAGATATCCGTTCATCATGCCGGCGATGGAGGCCGGTTCCACAAAGCTGTACTCATGGCTGAAGACCGTGGCACCGGTCTCGTCCAGACCGGAAATCTTCTTGCCTTCGAACACGATCTGTGCCGGCCCGTTGATGAAGAGGCAGTCAAATTGTGCTCCGTTCGATCCATCCCCATATGCGTCGATCGCTTCCTGACCGTAGATGGTCCCATTGCAGGCTGCCTTCAGTGCCTCCGCCGCCGCAGGAGCGGCCTCGTCTCCCAGGACCGCCGCACAGGAATCCAGCCAGATCTGATTATAATCCGGGCTGGTGATCACCGGGAAGAGCGCGTCATAAGTTCCGCTCACGTCTTCCAGAAGTTTTTCTGCAGTAGCCGGAGCATCATCATTGACTTCTTCCGCAGCACTGTCGCGGATCACATAAACCGTCGGCTGATCAAAGGGAGCGCCATGTGCCTGCGCAACCGCCTCATTGTAGAAGCCGGCGCCGACCAGGTCCTCCTCGTCACAGGCTTGTACGATGCTCACATTCTCAGCGGAGCAATCTGTGAAGACGGTTACCGGTGTGCCATACTCTTGAGCTTCATATCCGCCGGCATAGCCGGTGATGCTGCCGATCCAGTAGCAGCCTGCCCCGGTTGTGATGGTGACATCGGACGCTTTGCAGTTGGTGAATTCTTCCGCACCGAAACCGCAGCCGGAAACACCACCGAGTCCGTAGCAGTTCGCACCTGCGGTGACACTGCCGGTTGCCGTGCAGTTGACAAGAGAAGTCAGCTCCAGGCCGCCGCCGACAATGCCTGCGTTGGCCGTCCCGTCGGGAATCGTGATCTCTGCATCCGCGCTGCAGTCGACAATCCGGCTGGCCATACCGGCGCCGACGATGCCGCCGTACATCCCCTCTGCACTCATCTCACCGGCATAGGCGGTCACTTTGCCGTTCACCAGATGAACGTCATGGACTGTGGAAGTGAAAGAATAGCCGACTGCATCGGCGACCATGATGGTTCCCTCCGTCGAAGCATTTTCCAGTGTGAAATTGCCGACCTCGGTGTTGGCGATGCAGCCGAAGAGACCGACCGCAATGCCGTCTTCACCGGTAATGGTGAGGTTGCGGATTGTGTGGCCCTGCCCGTCGAACGTGCCGGTGAAGGCTGCATCCGACGCCGGGATCTCCTGCTCCTCTTCGCTCTCACCGGAGGGCTTATACGTACCGATCGGGTTCCAGGCGATCCCCGCAAGGTCGATATCCGCGTCCAAAACATAATCTGCGGTGAGATCATTTGCCATACCCGCAAGCTCTTCCGCCGTGGTGATGGTGATCGCCGCTTTCTCTTCGGCCCCGGCAACGATACTCAGACTGAGCATCATCGCTACAACACAGACAACTGCCAGTATTTTTTTCATAGATACCTCCTGTAAGAAATAATAGTTAGTTAACACTAACATTTGGAGATTATACAACACTAACTATGTTCTGTCAAGGCATTGCAATTAAATTAATTTAACCGCCTCTCTGGAGAATGATCTGCACCAGAACCAAAGTCTTGTCACCACGGTTCAAGCCGATATGGTTTGAATTGTAGGAATCCCTTCACTCCCGAGTCGAAGCATCTCGTAAAGAAGCGAGGACAGAAACCTCGGAATCTTCACAAAAAAGTCGTGAATGAGGACAGAGAATCGGGTAAAATAGAAGCAGAAATGAGGGATGATCATGTATTACGCTGATATCTTCTATATTCTTACGATTATTCTGTTCTTCGTCAGTATGATCTGCTCCGGCGTTGTGAGGAGCCGCTTCAACCGGTATTCGAAAGAACGGACCTATAACGGCATGACCGGGGCCATGGCAGCGGAGCGCATCCTACGGGCCAACGGCATTACGGATGTGACGATCGTCCAGACAGCAGGAGCCCTGACTGACAACTACAACCCCACGAACCACACACTGAACCTGTCACAGCCCGTATACGGCGGACAGAACGTCTCTGCGGTGGCGGTGGCGGCGCATGAGTGCGGTCATGCAATCCAGCATGCCCAGGCCTACCCACTGCTGATGCTGCGCAAGGCGCTGGTGCCGATCTGCAACATCGGGTCCATCGGCTCATATATTGCGATTCTGCTGGGAATCTTCTTCTCCCGAAGCGGGCTGATCACGCTGGGAGCAGTCCTGTTCTCGGGCATCGTGCTTTTCAACCTGGTAACACTGCCGGTAGAGGTGGATGCCTCGCGGAGAGCGATGGCGGAAGTGGACCGGCTTGGTCTGCTCACCGACGAGGAGAGAATCGGCGGACGGAAGGTTCTGTTCGCTGCCGGAATGACCTACTTCATCTCGCTGATGACGTCGATCGTTCAATTGCTCCGTTTGTTGAGCATTGCCAACAGCAGAAGGAGATAAGAAAGTACAGGCACCCCGCCTCCGGCGGGGTGCTGAATAGTCTGTGGATCCAGCTGCTCCGTCTGTTGAGCATCGCCAACAGCCAAAGAGGATGAGAAAGCCAAGGTATCCCGTTTTAGAGGGGTGTTAATGAGCCAATAGGACCAACTGCTCTGTCTGTTGAATATCACGAGTTGCCGGAGACGGTAAAAAAGATTAAATAAAACAGACTATCTGTCAGGCGAAAAGCAAATTGCCGGGGAAGTGAACTTCACTTCCCCGGCAATGCTACATTCTATGTTTTGCGCAGTATGGATTACCCCTTGCGGATGATCTTGATGCTCTTCTTCGCCACGTTCTTGAGAAGCGGAGCGACCTTATCTTCACAGCGGATCATGGTCGAGGCCTCCGGAACATCGCGCTCCAGGTGGATGGCGTCGAACATGCAGCGGGTGGTGCACAGACCGCAGCCGA
>CAZMXF010000129.1:0-7041 GCA_964570015.1 uncultured Oscillospiraceae bacterium
TCTCCTCCGCCCCAACCCCCGCCTTGAGGAACTATCTGGGCGACCCCTATGCCTGCATCATCGATGTGGACGCCTCTGACTTTGAGACCGGCATTTCTGTCGGCACCGGCCCCTACAAAGCCGTCGACATGCTGATGGACGACCACATCACCCTGGTTCCCAACGAGTACTACTGGGACGGTACCCCCAAACTGGATGAGCTGACCATCCGCACCATCTCCGACCGCAACACCCTGGCTCTGGCCCTGGAGGGCGGCGAGGTTGACGCAGCTTACGGCGTGGCCTACGACACCTACTCCAAGTTTGAAAATCCCAACTTCCAGTTCTCCAGCATCCAGACCTCCCGTGCCTTCTTCGGCTGCATGAACATGCAGAGCACTGTCATTCAGGATCCCGCCGTTCGTCAGGCCATTGTCATGGGCATTGACCGCGAGGGCTTCGTGATTGCGCTGTTGGACGGCCACGGCGTGCCGGGCTACGGTCCCTTCCCCGAGGGCTTCAGCACCTTCGGCAGCGAGCACCTCAACACCCTTGGCTATGATCCTGATGGTGCAAAGGCCGTTCTGGAGGAGGCCGGCTGGGTCGATACCGACGGCGACGGCATCCGTGAAAAGGATGGTCAGAAACTCATGATCCGCTGGCTGACCTACCCCAGCCGCGCAGAGCTGCCTCTGCTGGCCGAATCTGCCCAGGCGTCCCTGAAGGACATCGGCATCGATGTAGACATCAACAACACTGCCAACCGCCGCGAGTTCCTGGCCACCATGGACTTTGACGTCTATGCCTCCGCCCTCGTGACCGCTCCTTCCGGCGACCCGCAGTACTTCTTCACCACCAGCTGCGTGCCCGGCATGAGCTACAACTTCGGTGCCTATGAGAACGAACACGTAAACGACCTGCTCCATCAGCTCTCCACCGAGTTCGACACCGCCAAGCGCGCCGAGCTCGCTATCGAACTGCAGCAGACCATTCTGGACGACAATGGCTACGTTTTCTGCTCCTTCCTCGAAATGAGCATGATCTCCAAGGCCAGCGTCTCCAACTGGACTGCCCACGCCTGCGATTACTATGAGGTCACCGTTGATCTCGACATCGCCTGATTTGAAACCCCGACAACCTGCAGGGCTCTCCGTCATGGAGGGCCCTGTTTGCAAAAAGGAGAGCACCATGGACATTGGCGCGTATTTTGATTCCGTAGCGTCTTTTTGGGACGACGACTTTTCCGAAGCAAAGCCTGCCCGGATCGTAGCCGCTGCGGCTTCGATCCCACGGGGTGGCGCCTGTGTGCTGGATATCGGCTGCGGGAGCGGTTCCATGTTTCTGGATCTGCTGGAGGCCGGTGCCTGCGAGATTGAAGGAGTGGATATCTCCAAGGGCATGACGGATGTGGCCACAGAAAAGTATGGCTTTGATCCCCGGATCCATGTTGTACAGGAGGATTTCCTCGCTCATGGGCAGCCGGGTTACGACGTGCTCATGGCCTTTAACTCCTATCAGCACTTTCTGCAGCCGCGTGTCTTTCTGCAAAAGGCCAGGGATCTGCTGCACCCGGGAGGACGTCTCACGGTAGCCTTTCCCTTTGATCGGGAGCGTATGAACATTCTCAGCGCGATCCTCCCGCCCGGGATGGCCAGAGGACTGCTTCCGGCACAGGAAGAGGCCGTGTTCTGGCAGGAACACTTTGAAATCGACTGTATTTGTGATAATGACGGCCTGTATCTGATCTCGGGCCGCGCAAAGTAGAAGAAAAAGTGGCCACTGTGGAAGCGTTGCAAAGTTGTGCAAAGGCAGCCTGTCTTCTGGCGCCAACTGATCTAAAAAGAACCTGATCCCGCTCCGTCCTTTCGGATAGAGCCCGGGTCAGGTTCTTTATTATGTCTGTCTATCAGATTTTTCCGCTTCTGACTCTCTCCAACTGATTCAGGATCCAATCGCAGACCGCGTCGAGTCCCTCGCCGGTCTTCGCGCTGATCGGGAAGAAGATCGCCGTCGGGTTCAGCGCCAGGATGCGCTCCTTCGCCTTTTTCAGGTCGAAGTCGAAATAATCCAAGGCGTCGATCTTGTTGATCAGCACCACGTCGCTGACCTGATACATCAGCGGGTACTTGAGCGGCTTGTCATCCCCCTCCGGGACAGAGAGAATCGTGATGTTCTTGTGCGCGCCGGTGTCGAATTCCGCCGGGCAGACCAGATTTCCGATGTTCTCCAGGATCAGCAGATCCAGCCCTTCCGTATCATACTCCAGCAGGGCTCGCGCGGTCATGTCCGCGTCGATATGGCAGAGGCCGCCGTTATGGATCTGCAGGGAGCGGATACCGGTCCGGTCCGCCACACGCTGTGCGTCCAGGCTGCTCTCGATATCCACGTCCATCTCGCCGATGTTCAGGCTGCCCTTCAGTCGGTTGATGAGCGCCACCAGCGTCGTAGTTTTCCCGCTGCCTGGAGAGGACATGAAGTTCAGGAACAGCGTCCCCTGCTCGGTGAGCCTCCTCCGGATCAGCTCCGCCGAACGGTCATTCTCGGCAAAAACGGATTCGTTGACCTGTATGACCCGTACCTCACTCATTTTGCATTCCACTCCTTTACCTTTCTAACCAGCGCGTCGGCCAGTTCCTGTACGCCCTCTCCGGTCTTTGCGGAGATATAGAAGATCTCGATCTCGGGATTCCGCGTTCTGGCGTAGCCCTCCATCTTCTCCTTGTCGAAGTCGAAGATCGGGAGCGTGTCGATTTTGTTCACCACGACCATGTCGCAGGTCTCGTACATCAGGGGGTACTTCGCCGGCTTGTCATCCCCTTCCGGAACGGAAAGAATCGTCATGTTGATGGCGGCCCCGGTGTCGAATTCCGCCGGGCAGACCAGGTTCCCGATGTTCTCCAGAACAATCAGCTCCGCATCCTCCATGCCCAGTGCCCGAATCCCCTGGCGGGTCATGTCCGCATCCAGGTGGCACATGCCGCCCGTGTGCAGCTGTACCGACGGCACGCCGGCCTCCAGCATGGTGTTCGCGTCTACGGCGCTGTCGATGTCCGCTTCCATCACACCCCAGCGAAGCCGCCCGTCAAAGGCCTTGTTCAGTGCCAGGAGCGTTGTGGTCTTCCCGCTTCCCGGGGCGGACATCAGATTCAGCAGGCAGGTGCCGCCGGCCCGGAGTTCTTCCCGCAGAGCCTGTGCATCCTGGTCGTTATCCTCCAGGACCGATTCCTTCAGGGCGATGATTTTCACTTTGTCCATGTTCATTTCTCCCAATTCATATACTTGAGCCAATGCTATTATTATATGCGCCGGAGATCAGAATGCAATCGGTTTTTTCATGAAGTCTCTTGAAGAATTTCTTTGACATTTCATGACCAGTACGTGACAGAACAGGCAAAACAAATCTGCGGCAGAACAGCGGGAGGCTCCCATCCGGAAACCTCCCGTCTTTTGCAGCCTCGGGTTTACCACCTGTTCTCGACATATTCACAGAACGCATAAAGGTCCCGGATTTCCAATACCTGTCCGTCATCCAGCGTCACAGTCCCGTTCCAGAGTCCGTGCACCTGATGACTGTGCATTCTCATGACATATACGTTCAGATCACTGTGGTGATCATAGAACGGCGTCATCGTCAGGTTGAAGCGCCCGTCTTCCGAAAGAAACTTCCACGGCTTCATATACCGATCCGGTTTGGGGAAGGTCTCCACATCCACCGCTCCGATCTTGTGCGCTTTTCCGTCATAGAAAACGCAGGTCTCGGTTGCCCTGGATTCATCTCCGATTCCCCAGGTAATCTCAAAACCGAAGAGGTGCTTCTCCCCGGCTGCATCCTTCACCCATCCGGAGCCATTTCCCCAATACCACACCAGCGCATACGGCGTACAGACACGCCCCCAGTCCAGGATACAGAAGCTGTTGTCCTTTGAAAAGGTCCACGTCTTCCCGTTTGCTTTGACAACGGCTTCACACGGCATCCCGTTCTGTTTTGTGGTCATGAAATAGCGGTCCGGACAGCCCTGAAAGGGCAGCACTGTCGTGATGTTCTCCAGTCCGGCCGGTATCTCCATGCTGACGCTGCACTCGACATGATCATTTTTATAGCGGATCTGGCGTCGCTCCGCTCCCGTATTTACCTCAAAGAGTGTCTTTCCGACACGGAAGTGGATATAATTGGGGACATCGCCTTTTGCGGGCAGAACATAACGGTCCTTCCCTCCGACAAACGGCGCCATATCCGAGAAGAGTGTTTTCCCTTTCCTGAGATCCACGAGGACGGCGGATGCATAGCCGCCGAGGGAGATATTGGCGAAGCTGACCTGCAGCATCAGGCTGCCGTCGGAAATCTGATAGAAGTCCCACTCCTTCCGGCGCATCACGTGCCTGACGCGGTTTCTGTCATATCGGAATACATTCTTCCGTGCCCAGCCTGCCGCAAGAACAGTACCGTGTTCGTCCAGCAGAGGAGTCTCTTCCGTATATTCCTTCTGCAGGCTTGGTTTTTCCCAGGTTGTCCAGCTGCTGTATGTTCTTTCCATCGTTCCTCTCTCCCCATCTGTATTGCTCTTTTTATGAGATTGTACCATATAAGACAGGCCGCAGGCAAGATCCGTTCATCCGAATCTGGCCCCTGCCTCTGCTGCAGGCTCTGGGCTGAGATCACAACTTGATTGAATCCGGAGCAAAAAACCGACAAAAGACCTGCTCTCAAGTCTTCTGTCGGTTTCTTCCTGTTTTCTTCTGTCGTTTTGCGGCTCTGCAGCGCATCGTATCAGCGTTTCGGCACGCTTCAGTCGCCCTCGATCATGCGGTAGCCCACACCGACTTCGGTGAAGATATACTGGGGCTCCGCCGGGTTTTTCTCGATCTTGCGGCGGATATTTGCCATGTTCACCCGAAGGATCTGGTTCCCGCCGCCGTTCTGCGGCCCCCAGAGTTCCTTCATGATGTAGTCATAGGTCAGCACCTTTCCCGCGTAGCGCGACAGCAGCGCGACAATCCGGTATTCGTTCTGCGTGAGCTTCATGTTTTCCCCGCCGATGAGAACCTGATGCTTGTCATAGTCCACGGTCAGATCTCCGGCCACGAAGCAGCCGCCGTTTGCCTGAGTGCCTGCGCTATTGTGGGTGTGCCGGAGCGCAACGCGGACCCGGGCCAGCAGCTCCGCCGCGCCGAAGGGCTTGGTGATGTAGTCGTCCGCGCCCGTCTCCAGTGCGGACACCTTGTCCTGCTCGTTTCCTCTGGCAGAGACCACGATAATCGGCAGCTGTGTCCAGCTGCGCACCCGGGTGATGATCTCCATGCCGTCCATATCCGGAAGGCCGAGATCAAGAACCACAAGATCCGGGCAGTGCGAGCTGATCATGGTGAGGGCTTCTCCGCCGCTCTGCACAACCATGGCGTCATAGCCGTTGGAATTGAGGATGGCCTTGATAAAGCCGGCAATGCTTTTCTCATCCTCTACGATCATGATACGGTCACGAATTTTCAACAGAAGAACCTCCCAGCGGTAATGTGAATGAGAAACAGGCTCCTCCATCCGGCAGATTATGCGCCGTGATGGTCCCGCCGTGGGCCTGGATGATCGTCCGGCAGGCGCTCAGTCCGATCCCAAGGCTGCGTGTCTGATCGGCATTCTGCTGCAGGCCGGAGAACGGCAGCGCCCCGTCGAACAGATGATTCAGACGGCTTCGGTCGATCCCGGTACCGTTGTCCTCCACCGAGACCAGAGCTTTTCCGTTCTCTGCTGAAGCCCTCACCCGGATCCTTGTGGTCGTTTTCCCGTGAAACACCGCATTGTCCAGCAGATTCTGCATCACCTGCTGAATCAGCACCGGATCGATGGGCACCATCAGCACGGAGTCCGGCACCGAGACTTCCACCGCGATGTCGGGGTGCCGCTTTCGGAAGGAGAGCACTGCCGCCCCGATCACTTCCTCCAGGGCCTCTTCCTGGGTATGCAGCGCGCCGTCCGTGTCGTCGGTGATTCTCGTGACGGAGAGGAGATTCTCTACCATCCGGCAGAGCCAGTCGGCATCCTCCTTGGCGCCTTCGAGCAGTTCTCTCTGCTGCTCTCTGGTCAGATACTCTTCATTTTCCAGGACGGCGGAGATGGAACCGCTGATTCCGGTGAGGGGCGTTCGCAGATCGTGGGACATCCCTCGCAGGAGATTCGCCCGAAGCTTTTCCCGCTCGTTTTCCAGACGGAGTTTTTCCTGCTTCTGGACACGGGTCATCAGTGTGGAAATCACCACGCCGACCGCCAGCATGGTCATGAATGTCAGTGGATAACCGTAGGGGGAAAAGTCAATCTGCATATACGGTGCGGTGAACGCATAGTTCACCGCGATGACGCTGGTAAGCGCTGCCAGGATCCCGTAGAAATATCCCTCCGTCAGCAGTGACACCACCAGCACTACCAAAACAAAGATGATCGGCACATGCACGTCCGAGTTGCTCACATGCTGAAGCATGATGCAGACCAGAGACGCGATCAGCATTGCCACCAGATAAACCAGCCATCCCTTCAGGGACAAGGGAGCATAGATCTTCAGTTTTTGCCGCAGATTCTGCAGAGAATTCACGCTCCTCTTCGATCCTGTTCTCATTCGGATTGTACCATAATTCAGGTAAAGATTCTGCTAAAGAACAGATTCTTCCGCTTCAGGACTGCTGTCTGCCGTTTCTCCACTCAGGAGTCAGGGAGAAATACCTCGTATTACAAGCATTATCCTGAAACTGGATAGCCCGTTGTTTTGAAAACAGGCCCCGGAGCTGTTTTACGATCTCCGGGACCTGTTCATCAATAACACTGGGAAACGATTATTCCTGAGTGAAGGAAACCTCTTCCACACCGGATGCGGTCAAAGCCTCCGCTTCCCGTTTGTTGATTTTTCGCTGGTTGAAGATGGAGAAGATTACCACGCCGACCGCGACGACAAAGAAGCCGACCGCGATGGGATAGTGGATGATCTCGCCGAAGTTGCCCTGGTTCAGGTCCATGAAGCGGACAAAGTTCTGCTCGCACATGGGTCCCAGAATCAGCGCCAGCAGGATCGGGGACAG
>CAZMXF010000130.1:0-7001 GCA_964570015.1 uncultured Oscillospiraceae bacterium
GAAAGGAAGAAAAACAATGAAAAAAAGACTCCTGGCAATCCTGTTGGTTCTGCTCATGCTCTCCTCGCTCAGCGCCTCCGCATTTGCAGCAAAGAATGACACGGTCGAGCTCCTCATCGGCGGCGTCACCTCCATGAATGCAAAAGATGCTGTCACGAAGTTCATTGAACTCGTGGGAGAGTACTCCGGCGGCACCATCACCTGCGTGGACTTCCCTGACAACCAGCTCGGCAACGACGAGCAGAGATGGGAAATGACCCAGACCGGTGAGTGCGACATCTCCATCGGCTCCACTTCCTCTGTCGCCTCCTCCTACAACGACTTTTATATCTTCGATACCCCGTATCTGTTCCTCAGCCGGGACGAAGCCTTCGACGTCGGCTTTGCCTCCGAAGCCGGACAGGCCATCATCGGCGGTGTGGAAGAGATGGGCCTGAAGGGCCTGGCCCTCTGGGAGAACGGTTTCCGTAACGTCACCACCAACAACAAGGAAGTCAACAGCCTCGCCGACCTCAAGGGTCTGAAGCTGCGCACGATGGACAACGCGATCCATCTGGCTGCATGGAAGGCAATGGGCGCCAACCCGACCCCGATGGCCTTCTCCGAAGTCTTCACCGCTCTGCAGCAGGGTACTGTTGACGGCCAGGAGAACCCCTACGGCATCATCGTCGGCAACAAGTTCGAGGAAGTCGAGAAGTTCGCCGTCGAGACCCGCCACAGCTTCACCCCCTACTATGTCGTGATGAATCTCGACCGCTGGAACGACCTGACCCCCGAGCAGCAGGAAGCGGTCACCAAGGCCATGGCGGAGGCCACTCAGTTTGAGAAAGAGCAGTCCGCAAAGTATGAACAGGAAGATGTCGGTGTCATTGAGGCTGCCGGCTGCAAGGTCATTAAGCTCTCCGACGACGCCCTTGCCGAATTCAAGGCCGCTGCGGACTCCGCCGACTGCGCCACGATGGCGATGGAGAAGATGGAGCATCCCGAGCTCGGTCAGGGTCTCCTTGACGCTCTGGCTGCCGCCAGAGGCTAAATCGTTCTCTGAAGCGAATCACTTGATCAAATAGCATCTGGGGAGAGCCGCTGCGGACATGGAGGATCTTTCCATGTCCAGGCGGCTCTCTTCTTCCGTCCCAGCTGTCTCACGCCCGGATAATTAGAAAATAGGAGTGAAACGCCATGAAAGTATTGAAATGGCTGGACGCCAACCTGGAGAAGTACTGCTGCGTCGTCCTGATGAGTGTCATGACGATTATCATCTTTGTTCAGGTTGTTGCAAGATATGTGTTCCAGAATTCCCTGAGCTGGTCCGAGGAGCTTGCCCGCTATATCTTTATCTGGCTGGTCTATCTCGGCATCAGCTACGGCTGCCAGATGCGCAAGCATATCAAGATCGATGCGGCCCTTCTTCTGTTCCCAAAAAATCTGCGCAAATATATCGTCATTATCGGAGATTTGTTCTTTCTGTTCTTTGCAATCTACGTCGCCTATACCGGCTTTGGCTATTCCATAAAGCAGACCCGTGTCTCCTCCGCGATGGGCATCCCCTTTAAGTATGTCTATATTTCGACCTTTGTCGGTTTCGGTCTCGCCGCAATCCGCCAGATCCAGACGATTGCCTACCGGATCCGCTGCATCAAAAACGGAGAGGAGTATGAAGGATGAGCCAGGCTGCCATTATCTTATTTGTTTCTCTCGTCATATTTCTGATCCTGAATGTGCCGGTCGGCATTGCCATCGGCCTGGCCTCGCTCTGTGTGGTCTTTAACAGCTCGCGCCTGTCCGACAGCTTCATGGTGCAGCAGCTCATTACCGGCACCGACTCTTTCCCCATCATGGCGATCCCGCTGTTCATCCTCGCGGGTGAGCTGATGGCCGCCGGCGGTGTCTCAAAACGAATCCTGAACGTCTGCAGCGCCTACTTCGGGCACATTACCGGCGGGCTCGCGATTGTCACGGTCGTGGTCTGCATGTTCTTTGCCGCGGTCAGCGGCTCCGGTCCGGCGACCGTCGCGGCGGTCGGAGCGATGGTTGTGCCCGCCATGCTGGAAAAGGGCTACAGCAAGAGCTTTACCCTGGCCTGCATCGCTTGTTCGGGCTGCATCGGCGTCATCATCCCGCCCAGTATCCCCATGGTCATCTACGGTGTTTCCACCACGACGTCGATCACCGGCATGTTCATGGCCGGCTTCCTGCCCGGCATCTTCATTGGTATCTGCCTCTGCCTGCTCTGCTACTTCTACTGCAAGAAGATGGGCTGGAAGGGCGATGACAAGCGCTACACCTCTAAAGAGCGCCTTTCCATCATCTGGGACGCAAAGTGGGCGCTGATCGACCCGATCATCATCCTCGGCGGTATCTACGGCGGCATCTTCACCCCGACCGAGGCTGCGGCTGTTGCGGCGGTCTATGCCTTTGTCTGCGGCGTGTTCATCTATCGCGAGCTCACCCCAAAGCAGCTGTTTAACACGATCGCAAGCGCCTGCTCCACCAACGGCACCACGATGGCCATCATCGGCGCGGCCACTGCCTTTACCCGAATCCTCACGATTGAGCAGATTCCGGCCATGATCACCCAGGCGATCCTCAATGTCTCCAGCAATCCCATTATTGTCCTGATCCTTATCAACATCCTGCTGCTTATCGTCGGCTGCTTCATGGACACCACGCCCGCGATGATGGTGCTCTCCCCGATCCTGCTGCCGGTGGCCCTGTCTCTTGGCCTGAGTGCAATTCACTTCGGTATCATCATGGTTGTGAACCTGGCCATCGGCTTCATCACGCCGCCGCTTGGCATCAACCTCTTCGTCGCGGCCCGTGTCGGCAACACTTCGTTGGAGACTGTCTGCAAAGGCATTGTGATCTTTATCATTGTGATGCTTTTCTGCCTGCTCTGCATCACCTATATCCCAGCCATTTCGGAGACCCTGCCCAAGCTGGCCGGCATGCGTGTGTAAGCGCTTTCGGAGGCAGAGAGCATGAAAATCTCCGATATCCGCACCTATCTGGTGCGTCCCCGCTGGGGCTTCGTCGAGATTGAAACCGACGCCGGACTGATCGGCTGGGGCGAACCCGTTATTGAAGGGAAAGCCGCCACCGTGCGTGCCTGCGTCGAGGAAATGAAGCCCTACCTGATTGGTGCCGACCCCATGAAGATCGAGGACATCTGGAACGTCCTGTATCGCGCAGGCTTCTACCGCGGGGGACCGGTCATCATGAGCGCAATCGCCGGCATTGACCAGGCGCTCTGGGATATCAAGGGCAAGTATTACAATGCGCCGATCTACGACCTGCTCGGCGGCGCCTGCCGGGACAGCATGCGTGTCTATTGCTGGATCGGCGGTGACCGGCCGGCCGATGTCGGCGCGGCCGCACTGGAGAAGAAGAACGAGGGCTTCACCGCCATCAAGATGAACGCCACCGAAGAACTCCAGATGGTGGACTCTTATGAAAAGATCGACGCCGTGCTGGAACGGGTTGCCGCAATCCGTGAGAGCTGCGGAAAATACTTCGGCATTGCGATCGACTTCCACGGACGTGTCCACAAGCCGATGGCAAAGGTCCTTGCAAAGAAGCTCGAAGAATTCAACCCCATGTTTTTGGAGGAACCTGTGCTCTGTGAGCATATGAGTGAGTTCAAGGAGATTGCGAGAGCCTGCAACGTCCCAATCGCCACCGGCGAGCGCCTCTTCTCCAAATATGACTTCCGGCGCCTGCTCGAAGAGGGCGGCGTGGACATCATCCAGCCGGATCTCTCCCACGCGGGCGGTATTACGGAGGTACGGAAGATCGCGGCCATGGCCGAAGCCTATGACGTCGCACTGGCGCCGCATTGCCCACTGGGTCCCATCGCGCTGGCCGCCTGCCTGCAGGTGGACGCCTGCAGCTACAACGCCTTTATCCAGGAGCAGAGCATGGGCATTCATTACAATGAATTCCACGGCCCGCTGGATTATATCCGCAATCCCGAGACCTACGCGTTCGTGGACGGGCATGTAGAGATTCCGAAGCTCCCCGGCCTCGGCGTCGAAGTCAACAGGGATCTGATCCTGGAGGAAAACCGCACCCCGCACGCCTGGAAAAATCCCGTCTGGCGTCACCGGGACGGCTCCGTCGCGGAATGGTGACCGGAATGAACAGCGCTTTCTTATGCATTCGGCCGACCGGCGATCCGGCAGCGGTTCTTCACGAGATCCCAAACAACACAGAGGCTGTGGCAGTATATGAGAGTCAACTATAAAGACCTGGAACATTATTCCGAAGAGATTTTGCTGAAGGGCGGCTTTGACGCAGAGGAATCCGCGTTCATGGCAAAGGAGCTTGTTACGGCGAATCTCGTCGGCTATGATTCCCATGGCGTGATCCGCATTCCCCAGTATCTGGATCAGATGAAGATGGGGAAGATCGTCCCCGGTGCAAAGATCGAAGTCGTGAAGGAGACACCCACCACCGCCATCGTGGACGGGCATCTCAAGTTCGGCCAGATGGTGGGCTATGCGATGGCGGACATCGTCATGAAAAAAGCGAAAGAATACGGCATGGGCTGTGCGGTCAGCCTGAACGCTGCCCATGCGGGACGTGTCGGCTCCTACACCGAGTATATCGCCGGAAAGGGATTTCTCGCCTTCTGCACGGTCGGCCTCTGCTATGACAAGCCGCTGGCGCCCTGGGGGGCAAAGGAGTCTCGGATGGGCACCAACCCGATCTCCTGGGCGGTGCCGAGAAAGGGCAGCTTTCCCGTCTTCATGGACGGCTCCATGACTGTGGTGGCCGAGGGCAAAATCCGCACCTACGTCCAGAAGGGCGAGGAGGTTCCCCTGGGCTGGATCATGGACGGCGAAGGCCGTGACACGACCGATCCCATGGCGCTGTACCGTGATCCCCCGGGAACGATCTATCCCGTCGGAGGCCGAAATTCCGGGGGCGTGAAGGGTTCTGCCCTGGCTGTCATGGCGAATATGTTCTCCCTGGCACTCGCCAATGACGACTACTGGTCCCACGAGAAACAGCTCGTGGAGAACGGAATTTTCCTCATGGCCATCGACCCGGATGCCTTCTTCGGCCGGGAAGCCTACGAAGCCCAGGTTCTGAACCACAGCGACTATATCAAATCCGCCGCGCCTGCGGAGGGCTTTGATAAAGTCAAGATGCCCGGTGAATATGAACACGAGAACTACGAGCGCCTGACCCGGGAAGGCATTGACCTGCCTCCCGATACCTGGAACGGTCTGATTGCAATTGCAAAGTCTCTGGACTGTGAGTGGTCAAAGGATCTCGAAGCCGCCGAAACTTCAGCCGGCTTTGTCCGTTACTGAGCAAGCAAAACATCTCTCACCGCAGTTGCCGATGAGAAACATAAGTATATGATTGATGAAAGGTGCTAGAATATGAAAAAGGTTTTGATCGCCAAACCCAATTACAAGAAGTTCAGCCCCACCGGCTATCAGATGCTCCTGGACAAGGGCTATGATGTTGTGTGTACGGACCTGGACCGCGATTATTTTCTTGAAGAGCTGCTGCCTATGGTCGGGGATATCGACGGTTGCATCGCCAACTGCGAGCCTTGGGGCGAGGAGGCCATGAGCGCCGCGCCGAAGGTGAAGATTCTTGCCCGCTACGGAACCGGCATGAACTCGGTGGACACCGAGGCGGCCAAGCGCCATGGGATCATCGTGACCAACTGCCCCGGCGTGAACGCCAACTCCGTGGCAGAGCACATTATGACGCTGATGCTGGCCGGTGTTCGTAATCTGCCCAAGATGAACGACATGACCAAAGAAGGACAGTGGATCAACCTGAACTTCCACGAGATCACCGGGAAAACAGTCGGCATCCTTGGCTTCGGTTTCATCGGCAAGCTGGTTGCGAAAAAGCTGACCGGCTTTGACTGCCGCACCATTGCCTATGACGTTGTTCACGACGATGAGACCGCGGCAAAGTACAATGTGGAGTTTAAGAGCTTTGAAGAACTCATGGCCGAGAGTGACATCATCTGCATCCTGGTTCCGCTGCTGCCCTCTACGGAGAACATGATTAACCGCGAGAGCCTGAAACTCTGCAAGAAGGGTGTAGTCTTCGTCACCGACGCGCGCGGCGAGGTCGTGGACGAAGAAGCCATGTATGACGCGCTCGTAAGCGGGCAGGTCGGCTTCTTTGCTTCGGATGTGTTCGTGCACGAACCCGCAACGCCGGAAAATACTCCGCTGCTTACTCTGCCAAACGTCATCGCGACGTCGCATAACGGCGCGGAATCCTATGAGAACCTTGAGAACTGCGGCATCATGACGGCCCAGCAGATCATCGACGCGCTGGAAGGCCGTGAGCCGGTCAACCGCCGGGTCTGACCGGGCACGAGAAACAAATACGCTCATGCAGCCCCACAGGAGATCCTGTGGGGCTGCATGCGTTAAAGAAACGTCGGTTCTGCGGCACGGGTGGGACCGGTTTCGTAATTTCCGGTTGAAAAATCGGCGGAAACATACTATGATGTGCTGCGATACCGTTCTCATCCATATCGAACACGTTTGGAGCGACAGCATGAAGAAAAACAGTTTTCTCGATACCGGCCTGGGTGTTTTTTCCGCGGCGATTCTGGCCAACCTCCTGTGGGGCAGCGCATCTCCCTGCATCAAGCTGGGCTACCGGCTGTTTCAGATCTCCTCGGATGCGGTCATGAGCCAGATCTTCTTCGCCGGAATTCGATTCACCCTGGCGGGGCTTCTGACCGTGGTTCTGGGCAGCCTGGTGGAGCACAGGGCACTGCTGCCTCGGAAAGGCAGCGCGGGCATGCTTCTTGCACTGGCGTTTACCCAGACCATTGCGCAGTATACCTTTTTCTATATGGGCCTTTCCAAGGCGCCGGGCTATAAGGGTTCCGTGATCAGCCCCAGCAGCGTCTTTTTTGCCGTTCTGCTGGCCTCGCTGGTGCTTCACCAGGAAAAGCTGACGGTACGGAAGCTGTTCGGCTGTGTGGTCGGGTTTGCCGGCGTGATCCTCGTCAG
>CAZMXF010000131.1:0-6939 GCA_964570015.1 uncultured Oscillospiraceae bacterium
AAGGCGACGCGGCCAAGCGGGACGATATCATCGTGCTGGCGCCGCTGCCGCTGTTTAACGCGGACGGAACCGTCAAGGCGTAAGTCAAGGCGTAAGATGAAAAAAATCATCGTCACCGGCGGGGCCGGATTTATCGGGAGCAATTTTATCTTCCATATGCTGGAGAAGCATCCGGAGGACCGGATCATCTGCGTGGACAAGCTGACCTATGCGGGGAATCTGTCCACCCTGGCCCCGGTCATAGACCGGCCGAATTTCCGCTTCTGCAAAACGGACATCTGCGACAGGGAAGCCATCTATCAGCTCTTTGAGGAAGAGCATCCGGACATCGTGGTGAATTTTGCCGCGGAGAGCCATGTGGACCGGTCCATCGAAAACCCGTCCATCTTTCTGGAGACCAACATCATCGGAACCTCCGTGCTGATGGATGCCTGCCGGAAATACGGCATTGAGCGCTATCACCAGGTCTCAACGGACGAGGTCTACGGAGACCTGCCGCTGGACCGGCCGGACCTGTTCTTCACCGAGGAGACGCCGATTCACACCTCATCCCCTTACAGCAGCAGCAAGGCCTCGGCGGACCTGCTGGTGCTGGCCTATCACCGGACCTACGGCCTGCCGGTCAGCATCTCCCGCTGCTCCAACAATTACGGTCCCTACCACTTCCCGGAGAAGCTCATTCCGCTTATGATCATCAATGCCCTGCACGACCAGCCGCTTCCGGTATACGGGGCCGGGCTGAACGTGCGCGACTGGCTCTATGTCGAGGATCACTGCAAGGCAATCGACTTGGTCATCCATGACGGGCGGGTCGGCGAGGTCTACAACATCGGCGGGCACAACGAGATGCAGAACATTGAGATCGTCCGTCTGATCTGTGCCCGGCTGCACAAGCCCGAGAGCCTTATCACCTATGTGACAGACCGGAAGGGACATGACCTCCGCTATGCCATCGACCCGACCAAGATCCACAATGAATTGGGCTGGCTCCCGGAGACGAAGTTTGCCGACGGAATTGAGAAAACCATCGACTGGTATTTGAAGCACGAAGACTGGTGGCAGCCCATCGTCACCGGAGAATACCAGACCTACTACGAGAGAATGTACGGGAACCGATAAGGGGTACAAGTATCAGAGCAAAACGTAGTTCCTGTGTTCCTGATATAAAAACAAAACGAGAGCGCATCCGCAAAAAGAAGCGGATGCGCTCTCATTTTTGGAAAGGAAAGACGATCAGTCGGTAAAGATCTGGGAAATAAACAGGGTTCCATTGGACTCAAAGATTCCGATCGCAGTCTGGGAGAAATCACCTAGCACGATGTTTGCCTTGTGAGTCGGAGAAGCCAGCCAGGTTTCAACAATGATATCCACAGAGGCCAGCTCCTTGGTGACCTGAATGAGGTTTTCCCCGGCAACCGTATAATCCACTGTAACAGCCGTCACTGCGGCAGTGCCGTCGGGACGGGTATGACCGAAGGAAGATGCGCTCTCCTTTGCACGGACATCCGCGGTGCCCTGAAGCTGCGCATCGTAACCGAGAACGCCGAGGCCGTTGGCGCTGCGGTAATCATTGATCCGCTGGTAGATCTGACCGGCAAGACCGGCGGGTACGGCGGAGGAAGCACGGGTCGTTGTCTGAGTTGCAGTTGCAGGAGCGGCTGCAGCCTCTTTGTTCTGAGCGGACTGCGACGAGATGACCGTGCCGTTCGGCATGACGATGACGGCAGTGGAGTCGATGCTGTTCTGTTCTTTGGTGACCACATTGTTCGAAGAACCGTCAGAAAGAATGGTACCTGCACCGCCGGCCAAAACCGTGGCGGTCTGGGCAGAAGCACCTTGAATCACAACCGAAGAATCCTGCGGAATAGCACTGCCGATGATGACCACAGTCTGGTCGGCAAAGGCTGAAACCGGCAGCAGAGAGATGCAGAGAACCAGGCAGAGCAGAACAATAAGTGAAGTCCGTTTCAATTTCATGAGTGAAACCTCTTTTCTGAAGATCAAGCCGTAGTGTGCAGGGCGACTGACAGGACAGTACCTTCACACGCTCAAGGGAACGCAATCACTTGCGACAAGCGTAGTGTACCACAAAGAAATCAAAATGTCAACAAATAGTTACGAATCGGATACATATTCAGAGCTATGCTTTTTCATCCATGAAATGTAGGGCGGCGGAAGTGTCAGATCAGGCTGGTCATGGATCATCCGACCGAGACGGGAGACTTGCGCATCTGCTTCCTCCAGCATAGTGGGGATTTCCTGAATCAACGCGATACAGCGGTCTGCGCTGACGGTATCTCCGGCTTGCAGGTACAGATCTCTGCAGTAGCGCAGCAGATCAAAGTAATCCAGGTATTCTGCCAGATTATACCGGGAGAGGCGGATCGCTTCCTGCTTGTGGCTGCACATCCCGGAAAAGTTTCCGTCAAAGGAGTCAACTTCCGCTCTTGCATCGTGAGCAAGTGCGATGCCTTGATTCAGCTGCAGAACCCGATCTGCCAGAGGTCCCAATTCCCGCCCGGAAGCGTCAGGGAGAAGGTCCACCAGCGCCGCGGTGTAGGCAGGATAAATCCGCAGCGCAGAAGCGGGCTTCCGGATATAGTAAAGAAAGGAAGCACTCCCGAGCCATAGGGAAAGAACTGCGAGGACAGTGAGAGAGACAGGCACGAGAAGACCGGAGCGGAGCGATGTTTCCGCTTTGCATTCCGTATCCAGCACCAGGAAAAGCAGCAGGGCAACGGAAATGAACTGCGTATCGAAATCCAGCAGACAGTGGAACAAAAGGACAGCGAGCAGGAGCTTTCTGCAGAGTCCCCCCTCCGGGGAGCGAAGACCGCGCCACAGAGCCCAAAGAAACAGACCCGCCGGAATCCAGCCGACATCCAACAACAACTGAAGCAGTTCATTGTGTACATGCTGCACGGAGTAAACTCCGGTCTGAAAGGAGCCCTGCAGCCAGCGATAGCCCGTATAACCGAGCCCAAGGGGATGACGGAGAATGACAGGGATCGCGTCCCAGGCATAGAGCAGCCGTCCGACAAACTCCGAAGCTGTGAGGGAAGAAGTCAGAAAGCGTCCGATGCTTTCCCGGTTGCCGGTGAGAAGAACGTATAGAATGCTGCCAAGAAGCGCCGGAACAGCGACAATCAGAACATTAAGACGAGACTGTTTTGATTTTTCCGTAAGGAAGAAGACAAGAAAAAAGACCAGAAGAAGGAAAAAAACAATCCGGCTTCCGGACAGAAGGATCCCGAGTGAGAGAAGGATCAGCCACGGAAGCTGCCCGAAGCGGAGCGGGGAACTGAAGAGAACAAGCACGAGTGCAAAAAGGAGATAGCTGGCGTAGGTGTTCGGGTATTGGAAGAAACCTGACTGACGTCCGGCAACCAGAAACCATCCTTCCAGGAGAGGGATCCTACTTAATAAGAAAGAAAGAACTACCATCGCAGAAGCAGTATACGGCATCTTTTGCAGCAGATTCAGGCGCTGTTCCGGAGTATACTGCTCAATAAGCAGGATCAACAGCGGGAGCGGGAGAAACTGTACGGCACCGACAAGTGCCATACCGTGATCGGTTCCCCAGAAGATCCCGCCCAGGTGAAAGAGCACGATTGACGCAGCAGCAAGAAACGGAGGGCTGTATGTGCAGCAAAGAAGCCTCCTGTGGATCAGACACAGAAGAAGAGCGATCAGAACAAGACTGACCAGCGCTGAGCCCCAGGGGAAAAAGCACCCCAATAGAAAGGGACAAAGCAGAAGGAGCCATTCCAGGACGGAAAGGATACTTTGAAGCCCAGAAGGAAGGGAGCCCTGCCGGAAAGACAGCGCTCCATTGATATGGTTTGTTTTCTGAGAGGTTACGGTAGTCAAAACAACATCTCTCCTGTAATACAGTGACAGAAACAAAAGAAGAATAGCACAGTCGCAGAAAATACACAAGGCAGGACAACAGGGATTGTATTTGCAGACAATAGCGTGGTTTTCCATTGTTTTCAAAGAGTCAATGACCGGATGGCGACAGGAGACAGACTCCTAATGCTGTACACAGTTGCGTTCGGCAGCGGGTTTATAGCTGTAACCGCATACAACAATCGCCCCGTCAGTCGACGGAGCGATTGCGTCAAAACTTGTAGTTGTTTATTTATTATTTGTATATTCAGAAAAAGTAAATAAAGAAAAACTAGGAGCAATCAGCCGGCCATGGCGAAGTCGACTTCTTCCTGCGCATTCTTCAGCGCTGTGTCGATATCGGTGCCGTTAATGATATTGGTGATGGCATTGCCCATGCTAGTACGCACGGTGTAGTGAAAGTCATTCTGCTCGATGACTGGGACATAGGCGCCCATGTTAACAATCTCATTATAGATTGCCTGGCCATTGAAGTACTCGACCGGAGCCAGATAAGCATCCGAACCGCCGGCGGAGATGCAGGTCGTGATCACGCCGCCGTTGAGCAGCGCACCGTCATAAGTTTCCATGGCGCCCTCGCCGCCGCCGAAGGTGTAGGCAAGGAAGGCTTTGGCCAGTTCGACGTTCTTGCAGTTGCCGGTGATGTACAGGGAAGAACCACCGTTGGCGGCATAGCCCTGCTGCTCACCGGTCAGAGTCGGGATCGTAGTGATGGCCCACTTGCCGCTGTTTTCAGCCACCTGGCGGATAGTCGGGATAATCCAGTTGCCGTTCATGACTCCCGCAACCTGATCTCCCTGAATGGTCTGATCGGTGTATTCGGACCAGGAGTTTGCAAGTATAATGGTACCGTCCTTTGCTCCCTGTACGATGACTTCAACGATCTTCTTCAGCGTTTCATTGTCAGCCAGGTTGGCTTTTCCATCCTTAAATTGAGAGACACCCTCAGCCTGAAGCATCATATAGGGCAGGTCATCGCCGGAGTGATCCATTGAGAGCATAGCCTTGCCGGTCTTCGCCTTCACCTCGCGGGCGATTTCCAACCATCGATCCCAGGTGATCGCAGTCACATCGTCCAAGGTGTAGCCGCACTCGGTGAGAAGGTCGGTGCGATACGCAAAGATCGCAGTGCCGTTATCCACCGGTATACCGTAGTGTACACCGTTGATGGTGCTGTAGCTGATCTTCTCTTCGCCGAAATCGGACCAATCAATACCGGCGTCATCCACATTGACCCAGGCATCGGGATAATCGCGCACATAACGCTGGATGTAGTGATCCTGGAACAGGACGATGTCGGGCAGGGTGCTCAGATCACCGGAAGAAGCAGCCAAAGTCACAGCTTGCTCCACGTCCGAGGAAGCGGACTGCTGGACGATATCCAGAGAGAAACCGGGGTTGACCTTCTGGTAAGCGGCCTCGGCAGCCTTCAAAGCGGGGATGTTGAAATTGGCGTCCCAGGCATAAACGCTCAGGGTCCCGCCCTCCGGGGCTGGGGCAGCCTCTTCCGCAGGAGTCTCTGTAGCAGCAGGAGCCTCCGTGGCGGCCGGCTCCTCCGTGGCGGCTGGCTTCTCTGCGGCTTTGGGCGTCGAGGCGTTGCCGCAAGCTGTCAGCAGCGCGAGGCTCATTGCCAGCACGAGAAGAATCGCGAGTGTCTTCTTCATTTTCATTTCCTCCATTTAAAATAAATGTATGATATGTCCGGTATCATATCCGAATCGGAAGCACCTTCGAATACAACCGTTCATATGTATCATACCATGCTTTTGTCTGTGAAGCAAGTCTTTCTCTTTTTGATTTATTCTTAATTGTTTCTTAAATTTTTACTAAATGAAATATTTTTGAAAATTAATTGTTGCATTTTGTCACCGTTTGTGCTATCATTCCGATTGATAAGATAGCCGTCGGGCAAAGTATCTCTTTTTGTCCGGGGCGATAGTTTCAGGAGGAACAAGTTATGAAGACGAATCGTTTCATAAGTCTGTTGCTTTGCGTGGTCATGATCATGTCTCTGTTCACAGGCTTGGCAGGTTCGGCCTCGGCGGATGATGTCATTGTCCACGAGGTTCAATCCGGCGAGATCATGTTAAAGATCTGTGAAAAACATGGTCTGAATTATTACGCCTGCAAGAACGCAATCATGGCGCTAAACGGCTTTACCAGCGAAGCACAGCTGGGAAAGCTTTCCGTTGGCCAGAAGATCAAACTTCCTGCCTCGGATTCCCTTGCATCAACAGTCTCCAGCACGACTGCAGTGGTTACATCCACGACGGTTGGTGGTACTACAATGACTACCACGACCAGCTATGTAGGCACAACTGCTACGGGCGGTAACGTCGCTTATTATCTCACGGCCTATACCGTACAGGCCGGAGATACCCTGGCAGGTATCTGCAGCAAGCTGGGATCCAACTATTATTACTATTCTCCCGTCATTCTGGGTATCAATTCCTTGGCCAACGCCAATTTCATCAGGCCGGGTCAAGTATTGTTGATTCCGAACTCGACTCCGGGCGGGGCAGGGTATACCGTTATTGCCCATCAGGTTCAGCCCGGTGAGACCATGACAGCGATCTGCAATCGTTATGGCGTGAGCTATCAGGCCATGCGTCAGTTGGTTAATGGTCTGAACCGTCGCGACAACATGGATAAGATCTATGTTGGTCAAACAGTCTACGTACCCACTACCGGGATCGGCGTTGCGTCTTCTGCTGTTGTTGTCTCCGGTACAACTACCACTACAACTTCGGGAACAACTACCACCACAACTTCCGGAACTCCTGCCTCAAGCGCGGGTTATAACATTACTTTCGCTACAGGCGGTGCCTTTGCCTCCGCCAATGGCGAGGATTATGTTTCTTCAGCACCGGCTGGGGTTGAGGTTTCAGTATGGAGCAACGTTAAACCCGGTTATGCTGTGAAAAGTCTGGAAGTGATTCGCACGGATACGGGCGCTCCGGTCCCAGTGGATTACAATTACTTCACCATGCCGAACTCCAACGTCTATGTGGACGTTGCATTTGAAAAGGG
>CAZMXF010000132.1:0-6885 GCA_964570015.1 uncultured Oscillospiraceae bacterium
CTTCGGCACCGGATATTCGTCTCTGGGCATGCTTTCACATCTCCCGATCGATGCATTGAAGCTGGACATGAGCTTTATCCGCAGTGCCTTCGGAGAAACAAGGGACGTGCGCATGATCGAACTGATCATCGACATCGCGGACTATCTGCATGTGCCGATTGTGGCGGAAGGTGTCGAAACAGAAGAACAGTATATGGTTTTGAAGGCGATGGGCTGTGATTATGTACAGGGCTATTACTTCTCAAAACCGGTGCCGCATGAAACGTTTGATCGTTTTCTTGCCGAACGTTCGGAAGTGAAAGTCGATTTAACACCGGCCGTCAAGAAGACCTATATGAGCATCTCCAAAGCGCTGACAAGTGATTTTGAGCGCATCTTCTATGTGGATGTTGTGACCGCCTTTTACCTTGAATTTCTCGTGGGTAAGGATGGCGATCTGGAAATACGTCCTGCCGGGACGGATTTCTTTGAAGATGTGAGAGAGAAACTGCTGGAGGATGTTTGCGATGCCGATGTTCAGAAAGTGAGAGAGGCAACCAGCAAAGCAAACCTGATTCACCTGGCGGAACAGGAGGATGCGTTTGCCTTAACATTCCATAAGGAGAAAAACGGAACAGCAAAGCCTTATTCGCTGCAGACAATCAAAACACGGGAAAGCGATCACCATCACGTCGTGATCGGTGTGAGGCAGGAATAAGGCCACCGCCGAGAGAAAACAATATGCGTAAGCTTTACGAAAAGAAAGAACTCCTTTTTACACTCTGCTGGATCCTGGCCTACTGTGCCGTGACCGGTTCGATCAAGGACAAGCTCGGCTTTGAGAGCCCGGCGATGCTGCTGTCGCTGCTTGTTTTTTCGGCGGGGATACTCCTGTTTGTCAGGCGGAACCATCTGGAAAAAAAATACGGTCTTTCCGGCTGGCCGAAGGACACAAAGCGGTATCTGTATTTCATCCCGATGTGGCTCCTGGCGACGGGGAACCTCTGGTACGGCATCAGCCCGGCGTATCAGGGAACGGCGCAGGTGCTGGCGGTTCTCTCCATGATCCTGGTGGGCTTTGTGGAAGAGATGATTTTCCGCGGCTTTCTTCTCCGGGCGATGCTCTCAAAAGACAAGCCGATCGTGGCAGTCACCGTCACGGCCGTGACCTTCGGCATCGGGCACATCGTCAATCTCTTCACCGGGCAGACGAGCGTGGAAACGGTCATGCAGATCATTTTTGCCGTCAGCTGGGGCTTTATCCTGACAATGGTGTGTTGTAAGAGCGGGAGCATCATCCCGAGCATCCTTGCGCACGCCCTGATCGATGCCTTCTCCATGTTCGCGGCGGATCGGGAGAAGGCTGCCTGGGTTTATATCGGAGCGACGATCGTGGTGGGGGTTCTCTACTGTATCTATCTGAGCAGACTGCAGCCGTCGAAGCCCGACAGCGCCGATGCCTGTGCCTGAAAGCGGAGAAACATCCGCTGTGATCAATAAGACTGCACCCCCGGTGCGGGGAAACAAAAGAAACGGTGGTGACGAGAGATGAAGATCGCGTGGTTCTGTATCCCGGCCTATGGGCATGTCAATCCGACGCTGGCCGTCGTGAAGGAACTGACCTCTGCCGGACATCAGGTGTTCTACTTTTCGTTTGAGATGTTCCGGGAGCGGATCGAACAGGCCGGTGCACAGTTTATCTCCTGTGACGGCTACGATTTCGAGATAGAGGACAAGGAAAACGCGGACCGGGTCGGGAAGGACAAGGTGTTTGCGACCGAGCTGCTCGTGTCCTCGACCCTTGCTCTTGACGAGATGACAACGGCGAAGATCGAAGAGCTCCGTCCCGATGTGGTGGTCTCGGATTCCGTTGCGTTCTGGGGAAAGCTGGTGGCGATGAAGCACGGGCTCCCGTACGTTTCGTCCACCACGACCTTTGCCTTTAACCGCTTCTCCGCCTCGTATATGAAGGAGACGCCCTGGGATATCGCGAAGATGCTGCTGGCCATGCCGCGCATCCAGAAACAGGTCCAGCGTCTGCGGAACAAGGGCTATCCGGTCAAAGGCCTGCTGGATATCGTCCAGAATGATAACGCAACCAATACCATTGTCTACACCTCAAAGCTCTTCCAGCCCTGCTCCGACACCTTTTCGGACCGGTATCACTTTATCGGCCCTTCGATCCGGCCGGTGACCGAGCCGGTGCTGAAAACGGCGGAGAAAACCGTGTACATCTCCATGGGCACGGTGAACCAGAACCGGGAATTCTACCGGAACTGCATCCATGTCCTGGGCCGGACCGACTGGCAGGTCATCCTCTCCATGGGGACGAACACAGAGCAGTTTGACCGGCTCCCCGGGAATGTTCAGGTCTATGAGACCGTTGACCAGATGGCGGTCCTGTCGATTGCCGATGCCTTCATCACGCACTGCGGAATGAACTCCGCCTCCGAGGGCCTGTACTTTCAGGTTCCCCTGGTGCTGTTCCCCCAGACGCCGGAACAGGGCGCCGTGGCCAGGCGGGTGGAGGAACTGGGGGCCGGCGTGCGCCTGAACTCCATTTCGGAGGAAGATGTGCTGCAGGCGCTGAAAAAAGTCCTGTTTGAGCCCGGGTATCGGGCCGCGGCGACCCGGATCTCCGAGAGCTTTCATGCCTGCGGCGGCGCGGCGGAAGCGAGGGCCTTTCTCGAGGAAGTGGCCAAAGCCTGAAGAAGATAAGCTATATCAAAAAAACAAGCTGCGTTTCGGACAGACGCAGCTTGTTTTTTCGCTCTTTTCCTGCGGAATGCAAATTATGCATGGTAATCATCACCGGAATGTGTTATATTGGATTCAATCCAGTGAGGAGGGTAAGGTCATGCAGACAACCAGAATCCATTTTGAAGACACGAGTTTTATCGACATTCGCGTTTCCGATATCCAGACGGAGGAGTTCCGCCGCTGGCTGCGCTTTGCCAATCGGAATGACACCTATTCCGTTCCGGGCCTGAAGCGGGTGATCCGGCGCAGGGACATCGCCAGGACGGAGTTTATTCCGGATGAGGATTAAGCGGGTGGACTGAGAATGAAAATTGCCGTCGTCACCGGCGCGTCCTCCGGCATCGGGCGCGAGCTGGTATATGCCATCGACAGAGAGAAGAAGCTGGACGAAATCTGGGTCATTGCCCGCAGAGCGGACCGACTGGAGGAACTCCGGAGCAAGTGCCGGAATCAGATCCGTCCCCTTGCGCTTGACCTGGTGAAGGACGAGAGCATCGCGGCCTATCAGGCGCTGCTGGAGAAAGAGCAGCCCGAGATCCATCTGCTGGTGAACGCGGCGGGCTTCGGTGTGTTCGGACCGTTTGCGGAGAGCGACCTGCAGAAGGTGCTGGACAGCGCAAGGCTCAACGCGCTCGCGCTGACCGCCATGTGCCATGTGAGTCTCCCGTATATGCAGAAAGGGGACTGCATCATCAACATGGGCTCCAATTCCGCGTGGCAGCCGGTGCCGTACCAGACAGTTTACGGCGCGAGCAAGAGCTACGTCCTGAACTTTTCCAGAGCCCTCGGCCGTGAACTGAAAAAGCGGAAGATCCACGTGATGTGTGTGTGCCCCGGCTGGATCAAGACGGAATTCCAGAGCGTGGCGGAGCACGACAAGTATATCCGCTATGTAGACCGCTGGTACGGACCGGACGAAGTGGCGGTCCAGGCCATGAAGGACCTGAAGAGAAAGAAGACCGTCTCGATCCTGGGCGAACCGGTGCGCCGCCAGGTGCGCCTGGTCAAGTTCCTGCCGGTTCGCTATGTGATGGATACCTGGTGCAGACAGCAGGGCTTCTGAGCGCGCTTCGGATGTTGACATGACGCAAAACAGACCGAACGACCGCGCCGGACGGAGCGGGGAAGGGAAGAGACCGCCCCGGCAGAAGAGAGGCTTCCGCCTCGTGGGACTGCTGGTGTTTCTTGCACTGCTGCTCCTGCTGGCGGCCATGCTCCTTCTGCGCTGGCGGTCCGATTCCCCGGGCGCGATCCGGCAGGATATGCCGGGAGGAAATGCCGGCGTAACGGAGACTCAGCCGGAAGCGACGGCTGCACTGGGACAGAACACGCCCGGGATCCCTGTGCCCGCAGTACCTTCGGCAGCGCCTGCCGCATCGGACACAGAGCAAAACGCTGCGGCGAAACCGACGACCCCGCCGCCTGACGCAAGTCCGCTTCCAGCCGAGACCGAAATGGTTCCGACCGACGGAGTCGCCGCCGACCGTGAGAGCAAGACATATGACGAGCACACCTATCAGCTGGTGACGGACATCATCTATACCATGCGAAACCGCGGGGAGGAAGAAGAACCTTCCATCCGCGCGCTGCTGAAGGAACTGAAAGAGACAGACCCAGCCCTCGGGACCATGTGGGAAGGCGTCGCGGACTACTGGTTCTACGTCTGCCGGGACTTCACGGTGAATCCGGGTCGCCTCCCGGACGGCCTGCCGGAGGACGACAGCCTGGGGATCGTGGTCCTGGGCTTCCAGCTCTTAAGCAGCGGAGAAATGGCCCCGGAACTCGTCGGCCGCTGTGAGACCGCGCTGGCCTGTGCCGCACAATACCCCAATGCGTACCTGATCGTGACGGGCGGAGGGACCGCGTCCGGAAACCGCAGCGCAACGGAAGCGGACGTGATGGCGGCCTGGCTGGAAGAGCACGGGATCGGGAAGGAAAAGATCATCATCGAGAACCGTTCCCTGACCACCGACCAGAACGCCTCGAACACCTGTTCCATCCTCGCGGAGCAGTATCCGGAGATCCGTTCACTCGCGATGGTGTCCAGCGACTATCACGTGGCGCTGGGAAGCATGCTGTTTACGGAAGCGGCTCAGATCTACGCCTATGAGCACGACTGTGAAGTGCCGTATCAGGTGATCTCCAATGCCGGATATGCCACCTCGGGGAACCCGATGTACAGCAACCCCAGGATGTTCCCCTCTGATATGTGGATCCTGGCGGATCCGCATTATTAAAAAACAGGAAACAGACCGGATCCAACCGGAACAGAAACCCGGCTGGCGGCAACTGATTCAACGTCAGGAGCCGCCGACCGGGTTTGTTCTGCAATATAGCGCTGTGCCATCAGGCGAGAACTGCCACGAAGCAGTGCCAGTCCTCTTCATAAAGGTGTCGGATGATCCGGAACCCGGACCGCTCGATGGCGGTCTCGACCTCGGTCTGCCGACCTTCGATGATGCCGGAGGTGATGAAAACCCCGTCCCGGCGGAGAAAAGCGGGAACATGGACGGAGAGGGGAATGATCACGTCGGAGACGATGTTGGCCAGCACGATGTCATAGTCCGTCCCGAAGGACCGCCGCAGCGAAGCATCCGCGATCACATCTCCCGCAACAATGCGGATGCGGTCGGAGCCGAAGCCGTTCAGGGCGGCGTTCGCCGCCGCGACATCCGGCGCTTTGGGGTCGATGTCACAGCCGAGGCAGCTGTCACAGCCGAGGACCAGTGCCCCGATCCCGAGAATTCCGCTGCCGCAGCCCAAATCCAGAACGTGCTTCCCGGGCGCGGCGTATTCCTCCAGCGCCTGGAGGCACATACGGGTCGTGGCGTGGCTGCCGGTCCCGAAGATAAGACCGGGATCGAGCCGCAGCGGCAGGCGCCCTCCGGCAGGGATCTCTTCCCATTCCGGTACGACCACCAGGCGCTCTCCCACCTCGATGGGCTTATAATACTCGCGCCAGTTGTTCTCCCAGTCGCTGTCTTCGACGGCGGATACGGTGACACCGGGATAGCGGGCGCGGACCTGCTGCAGAATGGAGAGCCCGTCCGTGTCGTCGACGAGGTAGAACTTCAGGCGACTGACCCCGGCAAACTGGTTTTCCAGCTCCTGATCCACATAGTCCCAGTATTGATGATTGTTCTCCAGAAAGTTCCGGAAATCCTCTTCGTTTTCCACGACGAAGCCCCCGACTCCGAGCCCGGAAAGCTCGTCGCAGCGCTCGTCGATTTCTTCGGATGGCGTATCCAGAATGCATTCCCAATAACGCATGCCTGATCTCCTTTGACACATGATTTCAGAATGGTCTGATTCTACATCAAATCCGCGGAAAATACAATTCCTCTGTTGAGGAGTCGGTCGTTTTCTGATATACTTTCATTATTCAACTGAGAACAGCAGAACCTGAATCATTTAGAATACGAGGATGGAAACAATGGACGATCATACACTGACACTGAACGGGGAACTGACTTTCGCGGTTCCGGACGGGTTTCATGTGATGGACGAGTTGGAGCGGGCGAAGCTCAGCTTTCTCGGCAAAGGTCCCGGAGAATGTATCACGGACCCGGACCGGCATGTAATCATCTCCTTCGGCTGGAAATCTGCCGGCCTGGCCGCGCTGCTGCTGAGCGCGAAGGATGCGGCCAAACAGGTCGAGTCGGACATCCGGAAGCCGATGCGCAGCTACGGCTATCGCGCGGACGGATTCCTGTCTAGAGAGGTCGG
Organism: uncultured Oscillospiraceae bacterium; assembly: GCA_964570015.1. Classification (GTDB taxonomy): domain Bacteria; phylum Bacillota; class Clostridia; order Oscillospirales; family Oscillospiraceae; genus Limivicinus. The sequence goes on from CAZMXF010000132.1 coordinate 6,466, forward strand.
CGGGGAAACGGCCGAGGGCTTTTCCTACGACTATGAGGCGCAGGGGATCCGGATGGCCGCGGAATCCTGTGTGGTGAAACACGGAAAGGTGTTCTATTACCTGCACATTTACACCCGGGAAGAGTATAAGGTCGAAAACCTGAAGCTGTGGTCGGAGCTCCTTTCGACTGCGAAGTGGGCCTGAACATAAGCGGTACAGCGGCCGGCGCAACGGCGCAGCCGAAAAGCGGAATAGGGAAAACCGGGCGGCTGATCACAGCCGCCCGGTACTTGCATATAAGATGAACTTTCGATTCCGGAGGAATCAGTCCTCGCCGCGCTCCTTAAGAGCGGCCTTGCGGGAAATGTTCCAGCGACCCTTCTCGTCGATGCCGATGAACTTGACCCAGGTCTTGTCGCCGACGTTGAGGACGTCTTCCA
>CAZMXF010000133.1:0-1494 GCA_964570015.1 uncultured Oscillospiraceae bacterium
CAGCCGTTCCACTTGTTTTATCCCTTATCCTATTACAGCCAGCTCCCCGCAGCTGTAATTGAATACAGAGACCCATACTGGCTCTGCCTTGGGATGAGTGTGCCGACCGTGCTGTGCGCTTTCCTGCTGTTTGTGAGAAAGCAGAGAGAGCCGCTTTTGAAGGTGCTGCTGATCGTCTGCTGCCTGATTACACTGTTTCCCATCGGCGGCAGAATCCTGAACGGGATGTCCTATATGACCAATCGGTGGTGCTGGGCATTTGTCCTGCTGCTGATCTACATCATGGTAAAGGAATGGGACATTCTTTTCCGGCTTACCGGGAAAGAGTGGAAAACGCTGCTGGTATTGAGCGTCCTCTATTCCCTGCTCGTTTTCTTATGCAAAGAGTCGAGAAGCCCGAATGCGTATTCTGTTCTTCCGCTGTTCTTCCTTGCGCTCGTGATGCTGTGTCCGGCAGAAGGATTGCGGCGGCTCAGGAGCCATCAGTCGTTGATGATCTTCCTGGTTGCGGCCGGCCTCATTCTGGGCGCCTTTTGGAAGTTTTCTCCTAGAGGCAGCGATTACGCGTCGGAATGCATCCCGAATCGCCTTGTTCAGAGCGGATGGATGGATAATGAATCGACAGTTGTCAAGCGTTATGCGGAGGGGGAATATCCAAGGTATTCTGGTACGCTCACCCAGAATGTCAATATAATCAACCGGATCTCCAATACCGGGTACTATTTTTCAATCTCCATCCCCAGCGTGAACGATTATCGAAACGACCTGAACATGAGGGAAAACCTGCTGCAGCAATACAGCGGGTATGACGACCGGACAACCGCTGTCGCTCTTGCGTCTGTTGGTTACTATGTGAGAAACGCCGGGGATGATCGTTTCCTGCCGTATGGCTATGAGTATATCGGCACGGACAGCGGGTTCAGAAATGAGTATGACATCTACAGAAATCAGTATCCGCTGCCCTTGGGATACTGTTATGACACCTGTATTACAGAAGAAATGTGGGCCGGGATGAACCCGGTACAGAGACAGGAAGTCCAGCTGACGGCGGCACTGACCGACCTTCATGCAGACGGGGTTCCGGTTTCAACCTGTGAAATTCCCGACTATACGATCGCTTATACGGTTGAATGTATCGGAAATGAAATCACACCGACGGATGCCGGTTTTACCACAACCGATAACGCTGCGGAAATCGTACTGCATTTGGATCGGGAAGTGAAAGAATCTGAACTGTATATCGGACTGGAAGGAATCCGCTTCGTTCCGACAAAACAATACGACCTTTATTTTGGCGATGACCTGGTCGATCCGCGGAAACTCTACAGCAAATCAGACTGGGACCTTCTTTCAGAAGACAGCCGAAGAGAGATCCGGGAGAAGAGGCTCTACTGGGATCCGGTCAAGAATGCGACCTTCACGATAGAGTCTTCTGCCGGTGCGGTCAAAACCATCGGTTACAAGCAGCCGGATGCAAATCATACATCCGGCCGG
>CAZMXF010000133.1:1594-6847 GCA_964570015.1 uncultured Oscillospiraceae bacterium
TGCGGTCAAAACCATCGGTTACAAGCAGCCGGATGCAAATCATACATCCGGCCGGAAGAACTTTATTGCGAATCTGGGTGTTGTCGAGGAACCGGTGACATCGGTTGCCATCACGTTTCCGTTGCGGGGGATTTACTCGTTCAGCGGTATTCATGTCTATGCGATTCCGATGGACGGATATCCGGAGAGAATTCGAACACTGCAAAAAGACACGCTGCAGAACATAGAGCTGGACGTGAATGCCATTTCGGGAGATATCACAGTCCGGGAGAATAAAATCCTCTGTGTCGCGACGCCCTACAGCAAAGGCTGGAAGGTGTACGTGGACGGAGAAGAGAAACAGCTCCTGTGTGTGAATAAACACTATCTTGGCGTTGAGCTTTCCACCGGCGATCATACGGTTTTGTTCCGATACGGCACACCGCTGAAGCAGGAAGGATTCATGCTCTCTCTCGGGGGAATCACAGCACTGGTCTTGCTGATCATTTGCTATGAGAGAAAGAGAAAAATAGAAATAAAATAAAGAAAATGGTATCGGGATTATTGATAATAATCCCGATACCATTTTGCAAAGCGTCGGAGGCCCTCGCGAAGCGGAATCTGCGGACGGAAACCGTAATCGGCTTCGAGCGGCCCGCTGTCGGCATAGGTGACGGGGACATCCCCGGGCTGCATGCCGACGAGCTCCTGATGTGCATCAAAATCGTAGTCCTCAGGAAGAATGCCGGCCGCAACCAGCTCTTCCTGCAGTGTACGAACAAATTCCATCAGGTTGACCGGCGTACCACCGCCGATATTATAAAGCGCATACGGGGGGAGCGGGAGACCGTCTTCTCCCGTTTTCTTTTCCGGCGCACCCTGCATGACACGCAGGATTCCCTCTACGATGTCGTCCACATAGGTGAAGTCCCGCATGCAGTTTCCATAGTTGAAGATCTGGATGGTCCCGCCGGCCAGCAGCTTTTCGGTCGCGGAGTAATAGAACATGTCCGGACGACCGGCGGGACCGTATACGGTGAAGAACCGCAGGCCTGTGGACGGAATGTTATACAGCTTTGCGTAGCTGTGGGCGAGCAGTTCCCCACTCTTTTTTGTCGCGGCATAAAGGCTGATCGGGTGATCGACCATATCCTCTACGCTGAAGGGAACCTTCTTGTTCCCGCCGTAGACGGAACTGGAGGAGGCGTACACCAGGTGCTCGACGGGGAAGTGACGGCAGGCCTCCAGAATGTTATAGAAACCGGTGACGTTCGATTCCATGTATGCGTCCGGATGATCGATGGAATAGCGGACACCGGCCTGGGCCGCCAGATTCACGACAAGCGCAGGATGCCAGGTCTCAAAGACACTGCGGACGGCGTCCCGGTCTGCCAGGTTTCCGCGGATGAAAACATGACGGGCCGGGGAGTGCTCGGCCGCTTTTTCAATCAGGGAAAGGCGATATTCCTTCAAAGCCGGATCATAATAATCGTTCATGCTGTCGAAGCTGATCACGGTGCCGCTGTGAAGCTCTTTGAGCAGCCTGAGCACCAGATTGGATCCGATAAAGCCGGGAGATCCGGTGACCAGGATGGTTTTCCCCTGTAAATCGACGGACTGTTTCTTCATTCTGTACACATCCTCAATATGTATTCAGTCTCTGCGGAAAAGATCCCGGGTATAGACTTTTTCTTCAACGTCATCCAGAACAGAATCATAGCGGTTGGCAATGATACAGCTGCACATGGATTTGAATTTCTCCAGATCATTGATCACGCGGCTGCCGAAGAAGGTGCTTCCATCCTCCAGCGTCGGCTCATAGATGACGACGGTGGCGCCTTTGGCCTTGATCCGCTTCATGACACCCTGGATCGAGGACTGGCGGAAGTTGTCGCTGTTGCTCTTCATGGTAAGCCGGTAGACACCGACTGTGACTTCTCTCTGCCGGTTTTCCTTGTCGCTGGAATAGCTCTCGCTGTTGCCGTAAGAGCCGGCAATCTCCAGGACTCTGTCCGCGATGAAGTCTTTCCGGGTGCGGTTGCTTTCCACGATGGCCTGGATCAGGTTCTCGGGGACATCCTGATAATTGGCCAGGAGCTGCTTGGTGTCTTTCGGCAGGCAGTATCCGCCGTACCCGAAAGATGGGTTGTTGTAGAACGAACCGATCCGCGGATCCAGGCAGACGCCTTTGATGATGGAAGCGGTGTTCAGTCCCTTCAGCTCGGCATAGGTATCCAGTTCATTGAAATAGGAAACGCGGAGCGCCAGATACGTGTTGGCAAAGAGCTTGGTCGCCTCGGCTTCCGTTGTGCCGACAAACAGCGTTTCAATCGGCGATTTGACAGCGCCCTGCTGAAGCAGACCGGCGAAGATCCGGGCAGCGTCTTCAGTGCGGCTGTCACAGCCGACAATGATCCGCGAAGGGTAGAGGTTGTCGTAGAGCGCTTTGGATTCCCGGAGAAACTCCGGACTGAAGAGAATGTGCTCTTCCGGATACTGACGTGCAAGTTGCCGGGTGTAACCGACCGGGATCGTGGACTTGATCACGATGGACGGCTTCACAGTCCTGCCCGCGGTAATTTCCGAAACAAGCCGGATCACGGAGTCAACGGCAGAACAGTCGAAGTAATTCGTCTTTGGATTGTAGTTTGTCGGTGTTGCAACAACGACGAAATCGGCATCCCGATAGGCGGCTTCCGCATCGGTGGTAACGTGCAAATGGAGACTGCGCTTTCCGGAGCGGGCTTCCTCGAAGTATTTCTCAATATATTCATCCTGAATGGGACTGATGAACTGATTCAGGCGTTCTGCCTTTTCCGGGGTCGTCGTGACGGCCACGACTTCGTGATGCTGGGAGAGAAGGACCGCGAGAGAAAGACCGACATAGCCGACACCGGCGACGGCAATCCGATACGTGCGCTCGACGGGAATCCCCGACGCCGGAGCGTCATCTTCCAGCAGATCCGGGATCTGAAAACCGAGAACGGAAGAAAGCTCTTCAAGCTGTTCAATCGAGGGCATATACTGGCCGTTTTCCAGGTTGCTGAGGATGGAGCGGTTGATTCCGGTTTTTCTGGAGAGCTCTGCCTGGGAAAGACTGAGTCTGTTCCGGCCGGAGCGAACCGCATCGGCCAAGAGTTGTTTGGATAGTTTTTTCATTGGATTGCTCCTGATTGTTGTCAATTACAACAAAAATGATGATGAGAATTCAAAACTGTGTGCATCATACCACAGCATTTTCAGCATGTCAACGAAATTGTTGCGGTATTCTAAGAAAATGATGTTGTAATTGGCAACAAAAGGCCCGCATCAAACAAGCCGGTGTTGTGCTCGAATGATACGGGCCGTTTCATAGAATGAAGTGTTTTCCTTCCGTCAGTTGTTATGACCGAAGGAGAACAGTCTATGGGATCAGCCGTAGCTGCTGTACCAGTTGCTGTAATCCGCGCCCTGGCTGGTTGCCTGGTAGCTTCCGTCCAGCTTGCTGAGGACACGGTTATAATCTTCCGAGCCCTCTTCATAGGGGGTGGGGCAGTAGTCGTTGTAGTTGTCCAGCGTGTAGCCCTCATAGACCGGGCGGCTGCTGACGCAGCAGGGAATCACCTTCCAGCCGTCTACCGAGATTGTTCCGTCCAGATCCCGTTTCAGCGTAACCTGGAAGATCGCGGTGTCACGGTCGGTGGGGGAAGTACTGCCGCCGAAACTGAACTCGCCCATACTGTAAAGGATAATACCGCCGTTGTATTCTTCGATCGGCTGCAGGCAGTGGGTGTGGCAGCCGAAAATCAGGTTGGCACCGGCGTCGATACAGGCCCGACCGATGTCGATCTGCGTGGCATTGGGCTGGTAATAGAGCTCCTGTCCCCAGTGGAACGCACAGATGATATAATCCGCACCGTCTGCCTTCATCTGCTGGATGGCTGCCCCGGCTTTGTTCTTGTTCGGGATATAGTCATTATAGGCACAGTAGACCCCGATGCGGAGCCCGTGCTCCGTCGTGACGATCTTGTACTCGTCTTCCTTGCCGTAGTCCAGTCCGTATTCTTCCAGTGCCGTGTAGGTAGAGAGAAGGCCGGCCTGGCCGAAGTCCAGAGAGTGGTTGTTTGCAGTTGTGACGAAATCGACGCCACCCAGCGTAAGAATCTGCGCATTCGCTGCCGGTGCGCGGAAATAGAACTGCTGCGGGGAATACATCTGGGCGTCGGAGAGCGTGCATTCCAGATTGCTGATGGTGAACTCATCATCTTTGAAATACTGGATCGTGTTCTTAAACGGATAGCTGTAATCCCCGTTCATGCGTCCGGCATAGGAGTATTCCGACTGGTCGCTGAGCATCTGATGAGAGGTGAGGGTTTCATCTCCGATGACCGAGATGGTGAAAAGTTCAGGCGTTGGTTCCGGTGTCGGCGTCGGTGTGGGCTCCGGCGTGGCGGCGACAGGTACCTGCGGTGTGGAAACCACGGGGACAGAGATTCCGGTATTTGCGGTGTCGGAACTGCTCCCGATGGACGGTGTGTCCGCCGTACCCACAGCTGTGCCGGCAGCGCCCGGCTGAGAGGGATCGGTGATCGAGGTCTGAGGCTGCTGGGCCCGCAGGATCACCACCCCGGCAAGCAGGATGGATAGAAGAAGAAGGAAAAGCACCTGAATCAGCTTTTTCATGAAAAAACTCCAATTATTTAAAATAGTATAATGAATAGAAGCATTATAGCGTATTCAGGGAAGGAAAACAAGATCAATCAATGAAAAAACTCTGCCGGGATCGATTCCCGGCAGAGGGTGTTTGATCTGGAAGAAAACAGGGATTACAGGAGTCCGCCGATTTTCACAAAGAGGGGAGCGAACACCAGGGACACAACCGTCATGAGCTTGATCAGAATGTTCAGGGAAGGACCGGAGGTGTCCTTGAACGGGTCGCCGACGGTATCGCCCACGACCGCGGCCTTGTGCGCGGAAGAACCCTTGCCGCCGTGATGGCCTTCTTCGATGTATTTCTTCGCATTGTCCCAGGCACCGCCGGAGTTGGACATGAAGATTGCCAGCAGGACACCGGTGACGAGAGAGCCGGCGAGCAGACCGCCGAGCGCTTCCGGCCCGAGCAGAAGCCCGACCAGCAGCGGAACCAGAACGGCCATGACGCCCGGAATGATCATCTCGTGCAGGGCTGCGGTGGTGGAAATACCGACGCAGGAGGTGTAATCGGGTTTTGCGGTCCCTTCGAGGATGCCGGGAATCTCACGGAACTGACGGCGAACCTCTTCGATCATCTTGTAA
>CAZMXF010000134.1:0-6692 GCA_964570015.1 uncultured Oscillospiraceae bacterium
CCTGCTCGTTCTGGGAGGAATGCATGCTGGGATCGTCTGCCGTGACGATCACGAAACCGCGATTGATACCGTTGTAGGCCGCGGTGAACAGTGGATCGGCAGCAACATTCAAACCCACGTGTTTCATCGCACAGAGACTGCGCACACCGCCGATGGCGGCGCCGTAGGCGACCTCCGCGGCGACTTTTTCATTTGGCGCCCACTCACAGTACAGGGCATCTTTATACTGTGGCAGAGATTCAAAAATCTCCGTGCTGGGAGTGCCGGGATATGCCGAACAGACCTTGACCCCGGCTTCATAGGCACCTCTCGCGATTGCCTCATTGCCGGAAAGCAGATGTTTGGTCATCAAATCACCTTCTGTTTCAAAAGTTGTGGTTTCAGGATGATCCTATTGTACCGAAAGCCTTGCGAAAAGAGAAATAGAATGCTATGATGAGGGCATAAGCAACGCTTATATCTTGGGGGTGGGAAACATGACGATAACACAGGTTCAATACGCATGTGAAATTGCCAGACGGGGCAGCATGACCCGGGCTGCGGAGCAGTTCTACATCTCACAGCCGGCGCTATCGGAACAGATCAAGGCCCTGGAGGCAGAACTGGGCTGCGCATTGTTCCGCCGGAGCGCCCACGGGACAGAGCTCACCGAGGCGGGGAAACGTTTCTGCAAGTATGCCGAGCCGGTGATCGGCGCGTGGAAGACGCTGGAGCAGAACAGTGCAGAGCTGAAAAACACACACCAGAGCCGCGTACATATCGGGTTTGGGGTCCGGGCCCGATCGAACGGCCTGTTTGAACCCATCATGAGCTTTTTCGACAGCCACCCGGAGATCAGCGTCAGTTTCACGACCGATATGAATGAGAATTTTCCGGAAGCGATCGAAGCGGGAAGAATGGACATCGCGATCGGCCGTCTGTACAGGAAGCAGATGATAAACCGGACGGGTAAGATCGCGATCTTCCCTTTGCTGACGGAACCGCAGTGCATCCTGATGTCGGGAGAAGATCCGCTCAGCAGAGAAGCGAGTCTTCCGTTCCGGATCCTGGATGGGAAGACAGTGATCTGCGGACCGGAGGGATCCGGCGATGACGCCGAAATGAGGGAAATGTGCGAAGAATATCGCGTCCGGACTGACCGGGTGCTTCGGGCGGACGATATTAATGCCGTGATTGCCTTGGTTCAGAGAAAGAAGGGCTATGCACTGGGACCGGTCTCGTTTGCAAGGTTCTTTGGAGTGGCAGCGGTTCCTCTGGAAGAGGGGACAGACATCGCGCTCAATCTGATCTGCCGTGAAGACGAGCAGGATAACGCATTGTTCCGCCACCTGTATAAGCACCTGGAAAGAAGTCTGCTGCTGCGAACGGGCGTGTTCACGGAAAACACATAGAAGAAAGCCAAAACGCTGAAATCAGTCACGATTTCGGCGTTTTGACTGTTGATAGATTCAGAATCAGACCAACATGGTTCTCCTCTGCGGGACGGCTTAACAACTGGGATACAGACCGTCCCAGACAATACGGAGATAGTTTTCTTTGTCGGTATCGCCCTCGGTAGAGAAACAGAGAATGCGGGAATCCTGATTCAGCTGAAGCTGCTCCTTCAGACCAGCGAGTTCAGGATTACGCAGAACCTCGGCGATAAAGCCGAGTCCTGCCGCACCGCTTTCTCCGGATATTACCCTGGGATCACCTGGAAGAGGATTGCCGAGAATGCGCATGCCTTCCGCTGCGACGTAATCCGGCATGGAGACGAAACAATCGGCGTGATCACGAAGTACATTCCAGGCGATCGGGCAGGGCTCACCGCAGCACAGGCCGGCCATGATGGAGTTCATGCTGCCGGCCACAAAACGGAGTTTTCCATCGCCGGCATTCGCTGTCCGAAAGATGCAGTCGGCCTGATCAGGCTCAACAATTGTGATGACCGGTCGTTCCGCATCCCCGTACAGGGAAGCAAAGTAGCCGCAGATTGCACCGGCCATCGCACCGACACCGGCCTGAAGAAAGATGTGGGTCGGTTTCTCCTCGTGAAGCTGACGGGCTGCCTCTGCCGCCATGGTGGTATAGCCTTCCATGATCCAGCCGGGAATCTCTTCATAACCGTCCCAGGACGTATCCTGGACAAGTACCCAGCCAAATCGATCCGCGTCTTCTTTGGCTTTCCTGACCGTATCGTCATAATTCAATTCCATGATGGAGGCATCGGCGCCCAGCGCCTGTATATTTCGCAGTCGTTCCAGGGTACTGCCCTTCGGCATGTAGACAACACTTTTCTGCCTCAGACGATTAGCGGTCCAGGCGATGCCACGGCCGTGGTTTCCATCGGTGGCGGTCACAAAGGTAAGCGAACCGAGCTCTTCCCTGATCTCGCGGGAAATCAGCTTCTCATAGGGCAATTCTTCCAAGCTGACACCGAGCTTTTTTGCGATGTAATTGCCGATGGCATGACTCCCGCCGAGTACCTTGAAGGCATTCAGGCCAAAGCGGTAACTCTCATCCTTTACGAAAATCGAGGCAACCCCAAGTGCTTTCGCCAGAGTATCAAGGGATACCAGAGGGGTCTCCCTGTATTCCGGAAAACTGCGGTGGAAGCGGAGGGCCTTTGCTGCACTGTCAGGGCCGAAACGGTCCACGGAACAGAGACCGGCCCCGCATTTCCGGGGAAAATGTACTGCCTGAATCCTGGAGCGCTCCATATTCATTCCTCCTGCTGACCGGTTGAATCATGGCCGGCGATATAAGATCTGTCGAATCATTATATTGCGTTTATAGCATATTTCGTTCTGTTCTGTCAATGAACATGAGAGGATTCCCACCGACGGCTGGGAAATCATACCGGGATGCTGCAAGCTTCAGTGACGCGAATTCCTGTTGAACAAAACAGCAATTCATGGTAAAGTTTCGATGAGCATATGTTCTCCGAATCAGAAGAGAGGAGCTGCAGAAGATGAAACAGATTAAAAAGTACGCATCCGGTCAGCGAAGTGCTCTGTATACATTAGAGGGGAATCCGGGGCTCGGGATGGTCCTGCCGTTTTCCTTGCAGCAGATCCTCGCGATGTTTGTCACGAATTTGGTCCCGATCGGCATTATCGCTGCGGCCGCGTCGCCGGCCCTGACCGAAGCAGAGATCTTCCGCCTTATGCAAAGCGCCATGATCGCGGCCGGAATCGCAACCATTCTTCAGGCCACACCCATCGGGAAGCTCGGTTCCGGCCTGCCTGTGTTTATGGGAGTGAGTTTCACCTTTGTGGTTCCGCTCTCAGCAATCGCGGCAAAATATGGCTATGGTGCAGTAACCGGTACCGTACTGATCGGAGGATTATTTGAAGGTCTGCTTGGCCTGACTGTGCGCTATTGGCGCAGAGTGATGGCACCAATCGTCTCTGCGGTTGTGGTTACCGGGATCGGGCTTTCGCTGCTCAGCACTGCGGCGCGCTCCTTTGGAGGCGGTTATGCGGAGGATTTCGGCTCCGTTCATAATATTCTCATTGGCTTTGTTACGCTGCAGGCCTGCCTGCTCTGGATGGTATTGACCAAAGGAGGAAAAAAGCAGCTCTCTATCCTCGTCGGTCTGGCAGCAGGCTATGTAACGGCACTGCTTTTCGGCAAGGTGGACCTGAGCGGCCTGACAGCGGATGGGTGGGTCGCACTGCCGAAGCTTCTGCCCTATCGGCCTTTCTTCCGAATAGATGCGATCATATCCATTGCAATTATCTATCTGGTCTCCGCTACGGAAACACTGGGAGATGCTTCCGCATTGGCAGGGGGGGTACTCCATCGTGAGCTGACACCGGAGGAGACGACCGGTGTACTGACCATCGACGGTTTTGGCTCGGCTCTCAGCGGCATTCTAGGAGGAACACCCGTTACCTCCTATTCCGAAAATGTCGGTCTCACCATCATGACAAAAGTGGTAAACCGAAATGTGGCGCGAGTGGGCGGTATCATCATGGTCATTGCCGGCTTCTTCCCGCCTGTCGGCCGCTTCTTCGGGACTGTGCCCAAGCCGGTGATCGGAGGAATACTGCTGATGGTGCTGGGACAGATTCTTGTTTCCGGGGTGGAGATGATTGCAGAGGCCGGGTTTAGCGTGAGGAACAAGCTGATTACGGCGATTTCCCTTTCTGTGGCGATAGGCTTTACGACCTCCACCGAAGCGGGGATCTGGAGCAGCTTCCCCCTGGCGATACAGACCGTCTTTTCGCAGAACGTGGTTGCGGTCATTTTCGCAGTTGCACTGGTGCTGAATCTCGTCCTGCCCAAGAACATGGACTGACACCATCAAACAAATGAGATCATGAATATGTTCATAGGCCAGGGAACCCCCTGGCCTCTTTTAAGCTCCGACACATAAAAGAAGAGCTGCATCGCTTCGAGTGCCATTTGCTGAAAAAAGACGCTCTCATGATAGGAAAATTCAAAAAGTGCTTTTATGATGCGGCACGCCATTCCGACGGGATCTCATTCAAAAGTCAAAAAACATAAGTTGGGTATTTTCAAAAAGGAGCAGATGTGCTATACTCAATAGTTAGATGATGCTAACAAGCGCAAGAGTTTTAAGCAGAGCGGAAACGGCTGCTCACGTGCTCATTTAATCAGAAGAGCAAACGGATTCCTCAAGGTGAAAAAGGATTTCAAAGCCTCTGCGGCCATACTTCGATAGAGGATACAAGAGAAAGAGGGAAGTACTATGATCAAAACGATATTGAAGATTGACGGGATGATGTGCTCGATGTGCGAGGCGCATATCAATGACGTGATCCGCAGGACCGTCCCCGATGCAAAAAAAGTCTCCTCCTCCCATAGGAGGGGCGAAGCCAGCTTCCTGACGGAAGAAGCGGTGGACGGGAACCGTCTGAAGGAAGCCATCGCCGCGATGGGCTATACCTGCACGGATGTCACGGAGGAACCCCATGTAAAGAGAGGCTGGTTTGGATGGAAATGAGGACTTTGATCACGGGGCTGCTGATCCCATTTATCGGCACTACGGCGGGTGCAGGCTGTGTGTTCTTCTTGAGAAGGGAGCTTTCGGTTTCCTTGCAGCGAGCGCTGACCGGTTTTGCCGCGGGCGTCATGGTCGCTGCGTCGATCTGGAGCCTGATTGTCCCGGCTACTGAGCAATCTGCAAAGATGGGGCGTTGGGCGTTCCTGCCTGCTTTTCTTGGCTTCTGGCTTGGCATTCTGTTCCTTCTGCTGCTCGATCATGTGATCCCGCACTTACACCGCAGCATCGACCAGGCGGAAGGACCGAAAAGTCATTTGACCCGGAGGGCCATGCTGGTCCTGGCGGTGACGCTGCATAACATTCCGGAGGGTATGGCAGTGGGGGTCGTATATGCAGGACTACGGAGTGGCTCCGGTGAGATCACGGCGGGCGGCGCACTTGCCCTCGCCCTCGGCATAGCGATCCAGAACTTTCCGGAAGGAGCGATTATTTCCATGCCGCTTTGCGCAGAAGGAGCAAGCAGGCAAAAATCTTTCAGGCTGGGTGTCCTGTCCGGAGCGGTAGAGCCTGTCTTCGGTGCGCTCACGGTTCTCGCTGCAGCGTTGATCGTACCCGCCATGCCGGTGCTGCTGTCCTTCGCAGCCGGTGCCATGCTGTACGTAGTTGTGGAGGAGTTGATCCCGGAGATGTCAACAGGCGAGCACTCCAACATCGGTGTTGTGTTCTTCGCGGTGGGTTTCAGCCTGATGATGGCGCTGGATGTGGCACTGGGGTAAGGAGATGACAGTATGTGCTTTGTGCTGAAGGATAAAAAGGAAAACGCTGAAATCAGTAACGATTTCAGCGTTTTGACTTGAGGAGTTGTTTCTCCTTCTGCTGTTTAGGTCAGGCCTTCAAAAGCAGATCAATTCGATTCCTTTTCGAACCGTTTCATCGTATCCTCTAGGGACCCGTATGATGTTTGTCCTGCCAGAGAACAACGCAGGGTGTCTTGTTCCCGTATCCAACTCAGGGAGTCCATCCGCAGACCGGGCATTCTTCTTCACCCACGGAGAAGTGGTTGCCGCAGAGCGGGCAGGTGACACGGTTATGTTCATCACCCACAGGATCATACTCTGGATACTCGGAGAGAAACGATTCGTTGTCATAATAATTGCTGCCTGCCCAACCGCCCTGATCGTCCTCGGAGTAGTCCGGTTCATTGTCGTAGTAGTGGCTTCCGGCCCAGCCCCCCTGGTCTTCCTCGGAATAGCCCAGTTCGTTGTCGTAGTAGTGGCTGCCGGCCCAGCCGCCTTGATCCTCCCTGTCAGGGATGATCAGACCCATGTTGCCGTAGATATCTGCCCGATAGACATTGGCCGTGCTGGGATAGTTGACGTAATAGACAATTGCGGAACAGCCTTCATAGAATTTTCCTTCCACATTGCAGTTCCAGCTGTCAACGAACACCTCGTTGCCGTTTTGCAGACGGATGGCGTATCCGCCGCCTCCCTCATAGGCTGTACCGCTCATGGTTCCGTAGGTCGGCTGCGGCGTGGGCGGAACCGGGGTCGGGGGCGTGGGAGGATTGCCGCTGACGTAAATGTAGGCCGTACTGGTGCGGGCAGTCTGCCCCTTGTAATAGAAGGTGCAGTAGACGCCCCATCCATTCATCCAGAATTCCAGATTGGACACAGTGATGGTTGTGCTGTATTCGCCGCTGATTCTGGCCCTGGATCCGGCCAGAAAGCTTGCGGGTGAG
>CAZMXF010000135.1:0-6669 GCA_964570015.1 uncultured Oscillospiraceae bacterium
ATTCCTTCGTCTCGCTCTTGCCAGTGAACGTTACCGGCCGCGCAGTGATCGTCAGCGCTGCGCTGCCCGTCGCTGTGTTCTTGTAGTTCGGGTTCGTCGCTCGTACCTGGATCGTGCAGCTGTCCGCAACCGCTGTCGCCGTCAGACTGCCCAGATCCGTCGTCCACGTCTCGCCGTCCTTGCTGTACTCAATTGTCGTTGTTCCGGATTTCGCGTTCGTCGTTGCCGCCGTCGGCAGTGCGTGCGCTTCACCGTCGTACACGTAGCTCTTGCCTTCCAGGCTAACCGTCAGCTCTTCTTCCGTCTTCGTGATCGTCAGGGTTCCGTTTACAACCGTGATGTCGTAGTTCGCAGTTACATCCGTCTCACCCGACTTGATCACTACATCGGCCTTCGCCGTGATCGTGCCCGGATAGGTGTCCGCTTCAATGCCCGAGGCGCTGAACGTTACGTTGTGCGTGTCTCCGCTCACCAGGCCTACGCCTTCCGCCGTCGCCGTCACTTCAACCGTGTTGATCGTAATCGTGCTTCCGGTGTATTCCTTCGTCTCGCTCTTGCCAGTGAACGTTACCGGCCGCGCAGTGATCGTCAGTCTGCCGGCTACCGCCGTGATGGTGTAGTTCGCCGTCACGTCTTCTTCGCCGTGCATGATCTTGTAGCCCTTAGCGATCGGGTTGGGTCCAGAATCACTTACATTCGTCACACTGCCGGTCGCTACCGCCACCAGGGTGTCCCCTGTCGCCAGGCTGCCGCTGGTTACGGTTACCTTAGTGTTCTGATGCGCGCTGCCGTCATACGTCCACGTATCGGTCGCCGATTCAATCGTGATAACCTTCTTGTTGATTATCAGCTTGCCCGGCGTCGTGGAAATGCTGTAGGAATTTGTTACATCCGTTTCACCTGAATGTACTGTGATGGTGGTGGCATCTGCAAAGCTGCCATTATTATAAGTACCCACCGCTGTACCACTGGACGGAGTGTAACCGGAAATTGTCAAGACATGACCTTCCGCAAGTCCGTCGATGACATACTCGTCCGTATTGATCGTACTTCCGGTTCCGGTAACGGTTGTAGGCGCATCATAACCATACTGCTCTGAGCCCGTATAAGAAGCATACTTATTCTTAATGGTGATGCTCAGCGTACCGGCAGTGACTTCCAGGTTTCCAAGCTTTTCTGTAACGTCATAGTTGGATTGCTTGGCTGTGTAATTATTCCCATCTGCTTTCCAGGTAATCGCATAGGTGTTTTCGCTGATGCCAAACTCGGTCCGGGTACCGGTGACCTCGAAGCCGTAGGTCTCTCCGTCAACAATGCCTGTAACGGTATATCCATCTGTTTTGGTCAGCGGCGTACCGTCATAGACCTTGCTTGCACTGGCTGTGGTGACCGTCACGGGTTTCTTCAGAATCTGCAGGCGGCCGGGACGGACATCAATTTGAACACTGTAGTTGGGATCATTGGGGAGATCCGCCAGCGTAACTGCATTTTCAAAGTAAGAATAGTCGCCTGCATCCGATTCTGCAATCCCGATATACCCCAAGCCTGCAGCTGTTGGGTCAGAGGTCGCCTTACTCTTTACGGCATCCCAAACATCATCCAAGTACTCTGCCTTATATCCGGCATGACTGATAATGACATAGTCCTCAATACCCTTGCTAGGATTGGTAAAGCCGGTCTTGCGCACCTGACCGTCGTAGATCTCACCGGTCCACCGGTCGGGCTCAATACGGACGGTGACGTTAATTTTCTGCACTTCGAGCGTGCCGCTGATATAACGAACGGTGTAGTAGTTGCTGCTGTTATGTCCGGAAATTACGGCATCCTTCGGGGTAACCGTGGCTACGCCCGCATTCAGGCGTCCGGTCTTCTGTGCGGCAGATTCCGGATAGTCTGCATTAGCATAGTTGAAGCCCAGAGAAGTAACGCTGTCGTCATCCAGCAATCCTTCGATGGCAACCTGGTCTTCCAGATTCTCCGGAAGAACAAGCGCCGTGCCGTCGTACAACTTGCTCCGGCTTACCACCGTAATCGTGGCTTTTTTCTGATAATAGAGCGTAAAGGTTAATCCTGTTCCGGCAGTGCCCTCATCAATTCTGTAGGAATCTGCGGCTGGGTCGCCGTCATAAGCCGTGCCAACGACCGCTTTATTGAGTTCCCAACCTGCTATGGGCGTACGACTCAGTGTGAAGGTCTTGCTGACCTTGAGAATCTGCTTATCCGGGTCTGCGATTTCATTGCCGTCCATATCGACAAAATTCACTGTGATATGGGCGCTCTTGAAGCTGGAATACAGGAAGGTCAGGACATTCGCGCTTTCATCTGCAGTAAGAACCAGGGTCTTTTCCACTGCGTCCGGGAAGAATTCTTCGCCAGCCAGTTCGGGATGTGAGGCATAGAGTGCAGCATAATCCACCGCAGCAGCGAGCTCGACAACTGACGCGGTATCACCCGGAACATCTGCAACTGTTTTATCTGCCGCAACTGTGATATTGCCGGGGTATTCCGCAGGATCCAGGATATATCTGACCGTATAGCTGGTCGTATCACTCTTCTTTTCGTAATAGAAGATGATCTGATTGCCGTCAGCCGCAAGCTCGATGCTGTCCTCGAGCTTCAACGGACGATAGCCAGTCACGGCAATCGCCTGTTCGGTTACTGTCTGGCCAATTGTAAAGTTCGGATTGGTAACCGTCTTGTCCGATGCGACGGTTGTGGTCGTGTCCTTCTCGTAGTAGTGCACCACATAGCTCAGAAGATTCTGCGTCCAGTGGGCATAGATGGTGGTATCCTCTGTGATCTGGGTTTCCCAGTCGTAGAGTTCTCCGCCGGAAGCTGCGGTGTACCAACCGTCAAACGTGTAACCGCTCTTTGTCGGCGGTGTGGGCACGGTCACCTTTTTGTATTTCTCTACGGTCTGATCGTCCGCAAGCTGCGTGACGCCGTCATCATCCAGGAAACGAACCGTGAAATTCGGTGCAGTCCACTTGGCGTAGAGCACCTCGTTATGTGCCGGCATCTTGCTGAAGGTGTATGGCGTTGTCAGACCGGAGTCTGAATACCAGCCGGCAAAGGAGTAGTCGCTGTCTACTCCGCACTGTGCGGCAGTCGGCGTCCAGACATAAGGAGCTTTGTTGATATTCGCATCGAACTTGACATTACTGATGGTGTCCAGCAACTCGCCGCCATAATAGTAATCAATTTTATATTTATCTCGGTCGTAATAAAAAGTCGTAGTGCGTCCAGAATCCGTCCTTCTGACATAGGTATATCCCGGAATATCCTTGGGATTAATTGATGCACCTGAGGAGTAGTTATAGGTCTGACTGTAGGCTTCGGATCTCGTATACTGATCGTTATCTGCATTCTGCAGCATATAGTTGACAGTATACGTCACTGTTGAATATAGCCAATATCCCTCATAAGTGATGGATGTCCCGCTGTCTGGGAGCATATCTTCTGTCAGTGTAAGGCGTTTTGTCACATAGACGGTATCACCGCCAACTTTAGTCCAACCGCTGAAGCTTACATCATAGTCATACCTGCCAATTCTGACAGTACCATTACCTGCACTGAGCCACTTTGACGCGATGTCCTGTCCAAGCTTCGCAGTAAACGAATAAGAATAATTGTTATTACCCGTCTTTGACTCGCCGTTCAAAGACGCGGTGACATTATAATTTTGATAGTTGTAATAATAGGTGCCCGGGCGGAAGTGGAAAGTATACTCCGTCAGCTTGTAGTAAACGAAGAGTACGGAAGAACCGTCTGCCGCGATTTCAACGCTGGAAGTTTCATTCTGCGTGTCGTCCTTTTGCCAGCCGGTCTTTGTTTTGTCCGGGATATTGATCTGGGTGCCCGGGCTTCCGTCAGGATTAACCGTTCTGCCAGTAGCGTATACTGTTGTACCAACCTTAGCGCGGCCCGTTGCGGAAGAGTCATAGACATAGGAACTCTGGGTTCCCGCATCGTTGAACTTCTCAAATCTGTAAATGATGGTGAATTCAACTGTATCTGCATTCCACTTGGCATAGAGCGTGGTATTCTGTTCCAGCGTGATGCTACTTCCCGCCGATTCAGTACAAGCTGCATCCTTATACCAGCCGGCAAAGGTATAACCGTCGCGGGTCGGAACCGTGGATGTAATGGGAACAGTGCTCCCATAGGGCGCTGTCTGGCTGCCGACATAGCTGCCGCCGGTGGAGTCATAGGACAGGGTGTAGTTTTTGCGGGTATACTTGACAGGAAGCTCCTGGCCAGCAGCCTCGGAAATCACAACCGGTTCCGCACTCTCCAGCACAGCGTAATCGAAGTTCTTGACCGTGGGCGTTACCGTGCTGTTCAGAACGCCATAAACGTGAACCTTCGTATCAGGGATCTCGGTATATCCTTCTCCCTCCAGATCCTTCAGCAGGTATACAAAGTCGTATTGGGCAGTATACTCCACGTACTCAATGCGGACTATGGCATTGTGTTCGGCATCAAAGTCGTCAGTATCCACCTTCACAGACGTAACCGAGGCATAGTAGGTCGGTTTACCCGAAATCTGGGAAGCCTCGGTGGTAGGAGAAGGCGTGATCGTGTAGGGGATTTCATGCTCTTCAGCCTGGATCAGATCGGTGTTGAAGACAACTTCTTCGTTACCGTTCATATAGAAATAATTTACGGTAATATTATAAATCGTGACGGTGCGGAACTGTGCGACAGCGATGATATTGCTGTTGACAACTGTGTCAGCAGTAACTTCTTCACCGGTTTTACTGTCCACCCACTTTTCAAACACCTTTCCCGACTCAAAAGGAGCCTGAGGCATCACTTCAATGGCCTGACCCTTAGTCCGGAAAAACTGCTGCAGCGTCTCCCTGACCGTACCATCGTCGTTCAGGATCTGGAATTGGACACTGTACATGTCCTTGAACTTCGCGGTAAGCGTAAGATCCTTCTTGATCTCTTCGCCGCCCTCGTACTCGGTTTCTCCATCAAACCAGCCAAGGAATTCCTTGCCTTCGACCACGGGATCCGTCGGCAGGCTCAGGGTGTCGCCTCTGTAATAAGTGTCTGTCTTGTAAACCAGAGGCTTGTACTCTTCATCCAGAGACATGAAAGTGACCGTGAACACATTCTGCTCATACTCCGCCCATACGGAAAGCGCTCTGGCTCCCTCAGCCTCGTCCTTCACAGAAACTGTGTTGTCGAAGTCGCCTCCAGCATAGACCCACTTTCCACTGCTTCCGGTTACTTCCGGCACACTGGGGATATCATTCAGGCGATAGGAAGTATCGGAAGTAACCGTTCTGGTGTCGACTACCTCGGTCTTATTTTCATCGCTATAGAAAGTAACGGTATATTCAATCTGAGCATAGTCAGGAACAACCTCTGTGTTAGCCGTCGGCGTATACGATCCATCAATACGGGGACCAAGCACATGGATTTCCTTCCCCTGGCCGCCCGAAATAATCTCACCGACTGCCCAGTAGGCATCATAATCCTCACGCGCGATGACACCCGGGAGCTGATCGCCGATGGCATGGCCCTGATCAACCTCTGCCGTGGAATAAACCTCTGCATCACGGTTATAGAAGGTAACAGTCCAGATTGCGACCCAATTTGCGGTCAGCGTGACATTTGCCGTCACGGTATAAGGTGATGGCACATTTGTCTCGCCATTGTTCCAACCGTCAAAGCGATAGCCTTCGCGGCTTACTTCAGGCAGGGTGATCTGCGAACCTACGGTGACTGTCTGCGGCGCCGGTACGGGATCCACACCTTCCGCCACAAAGGTGACT
Source organism: uncultured Oscillospiraceae bacterium (assembly GCA_964570015.1). GTDB lineage: Bacteria > Bacillota > Clostridia > Oscillospirales > Oscillospiraceae > Limivicinus. Next base: position 5,787 of record CAZMXF010000135.1, read on the forward strand.
GTCACGAGATCCTCAAACTTGGCGTAGAAGTCCGCATCGCCGTTTATCATCGTGCCCATGGCTTCGGCACCACTGCCGTTGACCCAGCCGGTGAATTTCTTGCCCTCGGGCGCCGCAGGGTCATTCTCCGGAACAGTGCTCAGCGGTTTATAAAGTTCACAGAAGAACTGTTCATAAAGCGACTCGCCATTATAGAAGCTGACGCATGCAGAATCATCGTTTGCCACCTGGGTGTAGGTCGCAGTATAAGAGACATTGGCAGTAGCCGGAGCAAGTTCAGGACTCCAGCCTGCGAACTCGTAGTGGAAACGAGCACCCTCGGGAGCTTCCCTGGTCGGCGCTTCGTTGGGGTAAACAGGCACAGCATCCTTCTCGGTCATAACCCGAAGGATCTCTGTACCATCCCAGTCCTGGAATGTGATGGTGAACGACCCCTCACCGGCCTTGGTGTTGGTTGAATCAGAATCTGTATCAGCAGCCGTAGCTGCGAGGCTGTTTTTATTGTCGGTCTTATTGTCGGTCAAAGATGCTTCTTCGACAAAGTGAGCCACAAGGACCAGATCCGCATGAACCTTTTCCGTGCCATCAACCTTTTTGCTGCCAAGGAACCAACCTTCAAACAGATCCTTCGGTTCTGGTTTCTCTTCAGGTAGAGGAAGTTCAGCTCCGTCTACAACCGGTACAGTATCAAAGAGTGTATTGCCGTTTTCATCCTGATAAGAAACTTCCCAAGTCTTGGACTCCTCCTTGGACTCTTCCTTGGACTCTTCCTTGGACTCCTCCTTGGGCTCTTCCTTGGTTTCCACCTTGGACTCTTCCTTGGTTTCCTCCTTGGGCTCTTCCTTGGTTTCCTCCTTGGGCTCTTCCTTGGTTTCCTCCTTGG
>CAZMXF010000136.1:0-6660 GCA_964570015.1 uncultured Oscillospiraceae bacterium
GGCTTCAGGCCTGAGTGAGTTTACCTTCGGAGCCCTGTTGAGGGGGAATGTTGTCGTCCCCTATGCTGATTTGAATTCGTGACTTTGCTTTTGCATATTGTGCGGTATTTCCTTAGCTTTTTGTTCACGGTATATCCACGTTGTGGGATGCCCTCTTAGGAATACACTCTAAGTAATCACTGATCAAATCAAGTTAGGGAGGTTGATTTAGAGAGAAAGCGTATGAAAACGAGGTCAAAGTGGGAGGAATTCCTCTAAAACCACCACGTTTGTGGGGGGGGGTAATTCCCTATAATTGGCAGAATTACCCATGAAATTACGTCTAGAAGAGCAAAGCCGTTTGTGAATTCTGAATTCTTTCGGCTTTCCTCGCCGAGGCGAGCATGAAGAAGTTGGCGCTGGCACAGAGGACGTCCAGCTGGGTTTTCAGTTTGGCCAAGCCCTTGTAGCGGGTCTTCCGAAATCCAAAGATGCCCTTGATGACGTGGAAGACGTACTCAACCTTGCAGCGAACGCGGGACTTCTATTATTCCAGACGTCTGAGCCAACGGGTTCCTTCGCCTTCCACCCAGGCATACTTGCGGTAGGGCTTCTGCTTGTTGGTTCGGTAATCCACCTGGGACAGATGCGGGTCAGCCTGCACTTCCTTGTGCTGGTCAACGGCGCAGTAGGCCGAATCGCCATAGGCAATGCGATCATCCTCGCGCAACAGCTTGTGCGCTACCTTGCCATCATGAACATTGGCCGCTGTGATGATCGTCGTGTGGATGTAGCCGCTTCCCGCGTCTACACCCATGTGCAGCTTCGCCCCGAAGAACCACTGGTTCCCCTTCTTGGTCTGGTGCATCTCCGGGTCGTGCCTGCCCTCCGCGTTCTTCGTGGAGCTCGGCGCGTCGATGATCGTCGCGTCCACGATGGTGCCGCCGTGCATCATCCGGCCATGCTCCTCGAGGAATTCTTTGCACGCCGCAAAGCACCGCTCGCCAAGACCGTTGTCGTTGATGAGCTTGCGGAACTTGCACAGCGTCGTCGCATCCGGCACGCTCTCCGTCGTGAAGTCCAATCCCATGAACTTCCGCATGGCATAGCTGTCGTAGATCGCGTCCTCTACCGCCTCGTCCGACAGGTTGAACCACGTCGCCAGCAGGTACATACGGAACATCACCTCGATGCCCCACGCCCGACGACCCAGGTGATTCTTGTAGTAGTACGGCTCGATCATCACCACGATTTCATCCCATGGCGTGATCGCGTCCATCGTCTCAAGAAATATATCCCGCTTCGTCTCCCGCTTCCGCGTTGAGTATTCCAGGTCCGTAAAACTCTGCTGCTTCTCCGATAATGGGCTTTCAGAAATGCCGGAGTTCGGCGTCATGATGGAAGTGGATGCGGATTATGATCGGTTTTGCAGATATGGCCTGGGGCCGGAAGAGAACTACATCGATCTCTACAAAGGGGCGCGGCTGGGCATTTGGGAGTGCAGTGTTCGGGAGAATCTGACGCGATACCGGGTGCCCCAGGAGAGCAACCGAAGCGGCGTGCGATGGGCGGAGGTGATTGACTATTGCGGCAGAGGATTGCGCTTTACAGGGGATGCGATGGACTTTTCTGCCCTGCCCTGGACGCCGCACGAGTTGGAAAACGCTACGCATAGCTATGAACTACCTCAGAGACATTATACAGTCATCCGTGCTTCTCTGCGGCAAATGGGAATTGGCGGCGATGACAGATGGGGAGCCAGAACGCATGATGAATATCTGATAGATTTGCCGAAGAGAATTGAGTTCAGAATGTACTTCACTGGCATTCTTAGATAGCTTTGTCATCTTCAGATCAGTTCTTGCAATAACGTAAAGCCACAAAGGAACGAGACATAGTGCGAGCTGTGGGATGGCAACGTGCCAGCAGGGAAGCGTATAACACGCGGAGGACTGTGATTCGGCGGGAGAAGAATGTAGGATCGTTCGTTGGCAAGCGAAAGAAAGTTGCTACCTGTTTATAAGTGATTTATGATTGTGAGATAGAATAGGGCATCAGCTCAGGCAGGGCTATTCAAATCCCCCCCTTTGACTGCTCCCGGCATTGCTGGGAGCATTGCCGTGTTTGTCACAATGGTGGACAGCAGTAACGGATTATGCTATACTGTAGTAAACTAACATAGGGAGAGATGAATATGAACAAGCAAGAATTGATTTCTAAGATTGCCGAAAAGACAGGCATCTCTAAGAAGGATGCTTCTGCTGCGCTGGCTGCTTTGACTACTACGATTCCCGAAGAACTCAAGGCTGGAAAGAAGATTGCCATTCCGAATTTGGGGAACTTTGAGGTTCGTAATCGTGCTGCTCGCATTGGCCACAATCCCCGGACCGGTGAAGCTGTGGAGATTGCAGCGAAGCATATTCCCGCTTTCAAGGCAGCTAAGGCGCTGAAGGATGCAGTAGAATAAACATAGTGACAATAATTTCACGTGGCGGGTGCGCCAGTTTGGTGCGAGAAGGACAGTTCGGGCGAGAGTCCGAACCTGGCAAAGCCGTAGCGGCTAGCAGGTACACAACCTTGGAGCTTGGGTCGTGAGGCCGGGCTTAAGCGTAGGCAGATGGAGTGCAAGAGCCGCAATGCGAAAGCGTGGTGTGCCCAGACAAACCGGGTAGGAGATGATGGGATCAGTACCATCGATATCGTCTTGCAGGAGGGGGTCTCAAGCCATCCAAAGGGTGCTATGTTCAAAAGGCATGGTACTTAGCACTTTCGAAAAGTCACAATGAAACTGGCGAGGCATTTGTTGGAACTGAACAATTGAACCGTCTTTATTAAGCATCGTCAGCATATGAAAGTTGCCAAAATGGAACTCTCATGCTTGGGTACTGATAACCACAGCAGATACCTGCTTACTGGCTGTGAGGGTGACCGGTTTATAGACGACAGGACTCCAACATGGGCTCCTATCGCCGAACTGGGGAACTTGATGGGAAATGCAAACCGAAAAGATGCAAAACCTATGTAAGAAGAGGCAGGGCCAAAAGTAGAGATGCGCGTAGAGAGTATAGGCAAGAGATAGTAGTGATAAAGACAGAGTAGTCTTGATTTTAGCGTTTTTATTAATGTATTATGCATTCCATTGTGGATGATAATATGATATAATTGGGAAAACAAACAATGTAAGCGAGCAAAGGAACAAGGAGTAATATAATGGCGAGTGTTTCTGTTTTTTCGTTCTTTGCTGGCTGTGGTATATTGGATCTGGCGTTTGAAAAAGCAAAGTATGATGTTGTCTTTGTAAATGAGTTTTCGCAGGAGTTTTTAACAGGATATCAGTATGCACATAGCCAACTAAAGCAGAAAGCCCCAATATATGGTTATAGATGTGAATCAGCAGAGAAGTACTCAAAAAGAAAAGGAAAGACTAAACTTATCAAACTAATGGATGAGGAACACAATAAAGGTAGTTTTGTCGGCTTTATTGGAGGTCCCCCTTGTCCTGATTTTTCAGTAGGAGGCAAGAACGCAGGATCATCTGGCGAGAATGGAAGACTCACTCGTGTTTATGTTGACATGATTTGTCGATGTAGACCAGATTTTTTCGTGTTCGAGAATGTCCGGGGATTAATCAAGACAGAAAAGCATAAGAAGTTTTATAACGAGATGAGATGTAAAGTTCAAGCGAATCAGTACATTATTGCTGAGAAATTATTGAATGCTTTGGAATATGGAGTACCACAATTTAGAGAAAGAATAATAATGGTGGGCATAAACAAAGAAGTGATTGAAAAGTACCCAGAATTAATTACGTTGGAAGGAAAGCTTTCTTTTGATTGGGATAAATACAAAAGGTACAATATAGAAACAATAGGAAATTATAAGTGGCCAACAAAAAAAAGATTTGCCATAGATGATTTTTGTCGAAAACCTCGTGGCATACCAAGAGACCTTACTGTAGAGCACTGGTTTAGGAAAAATGATGTCCCAAACCATCCCAATGCAGTAGATGTATTTAAGGTTAAAAATGGTTATGAGAAAATTTCCACTATAGATGAAGGAGACACCAAAGGGAAATCATTTAAAAGACTCCATCGCTGGAAATACTCTCCTACGGCTGCCTATGGGCATAATGAAGTACACTTGCACCCATATAAAGCAAGGCGTATTTCAGTATCTGAAGCAATGGCGATTCAGTCATTACCTAAGGGATTTATACTGCCACCAGAAGTATGCATTACGAGTAAGTTTAAGATGATCGGAAATGGTGTACCATATCTAATGGCTCGATCAATAGCTACAACATTAAAAGAAATGCTTGATATAATTGGCGATGGGAGAAATAAAAATGAAGATGACAATAAACACTAGAGTTATTCAACATTTAGGGAAGGATCTTATTACAGCTCCTGATGTTGCTATTGTTGAATTGATAAAGAATTCGATCGATGCTAAGGCAGAAAACATTAGTCTTAGATTATATGATATGTTTCCATTGACAAATTCCATACCAAAAGAAGTTTTGGCATGGATTGATAACAAACTATATGAGAAACCTGTTTTAGTTGTCGAAGACGATGGAAAGGGAATGACAGACGAAGTAATTCAAAATGGATTTCTTGACGTTGGAACAAGAATCAAGGAAAAAGAGGAGACTCTCCTTGGCGAAAAAGGTATCGGCAGATTAGCAACTCAACGGTTAGGTTGTGCAGTGTTGCTAGAAACTTGTTCTATAGAAGAGGATCATACTTCATATGTGTTTATTAACTGGAAAGATGTCATAAACGGGCATAATGATGTTCCATATATCGCGACTGAGAAGGCGAGCAATCATACGCGCCTTTGGATTCTTGATGTTCGTATTGAAGACTATATTGAAAATGCAGTGCAGTTTCAGCAGCAAACACTATTTGAGGATCAATATGTGGCATATCCTAATAGGGAAATGAAAACCGCCATTAGTTTTTTGGTCTCTCCTTTTGATCATAAAGACAAAGGAAAAATAAGGATAAAGCTATATTATCGTAATAGAGAAATAGACTGTAGTTTTCAACACAATATGATTTCTTTGGCAGAGTCATGTCATACTTTCAATATTGTGAATAATCATGATGAAATCTCAATGGAATGCGGTGTTGCTCTTAGACCATGGTTTGTTGAAAGAATCCATAGGTCTATCGTGAAAGCAACGGCTTTCTCTCGATTGAGGCGTCCACATGGATATTATCGTGATTTGTTGGAGAAAAACAAATCGCGAGTAACGGAAGCCTTAACGATGAGATACACTCAGAAAGAGTTGTTATACTTTTTAATAAGAATGCTTGAGTCAGTAATTCCACCCTTTGGAGGAACAGATAGTGAGCAGGAACAGTATAATGATTATCTCAGCAAACAAGCAGATCTAATATTAAAAGAATTAACTGAGATAATACCTATAAGCGGTGCAGTATATAGTTTTAAACAGGATTATGCAATAGGGCAGAATATTGTTATAGCAGCAGCCGCTGAAATGGGATATGCTTGCGAGAACCTAACACATAAGGATATCAAACGGTTCTTAGATGATAATAATGGCGTGAAATTGTATCGTGGGAAATATCGAATAGGTTTTCTAGGAAACAAAGAAAACGACTGGATTAAACTGCAACAGTTTAGAACTAAGGGCCAGCAATGGTACCGCTTTGATTTGGGTAACACAGTAGGGTATGTGTCGTTAACAGATACTGATCAAACAAAAATACAAGAGATTAGCTCAAGATTAGATATAAGTCAAAATGAGTATTCTAATGCGTTAAAGGCATGCATTAATCTTGTGTTCAATTATTTCTTCTATGAGCTAAACAGAAAAGCGAACAATGTCGTTAGAGTGTTGCTCGAGGAGGATGGCCAACTAGGGGACAGCATTCCCCAAAAAGTTAAGAAGAACAAAGATATGCTACGTCGTATGCAGGCAAACAATAGAAGATTGCTTAAGCACATTAACGAGTTATCAACGTTTATAAATCAAGAAATAAGTGTTGGAGAAGAGCAAGCAACTTTATCTCTAAAAGCATACGAGAGGGTCACAAATTCAATTACAAAGATCAATAGCGCAGCAACTGCGCAACAGGAGATCCAAAGTGAAGCAGAAATAGTTGTAAAAGAAGCTAGTGAACAGTTGCACAATATTGAAGTTGAAGCGTATAATAATTTTAAACTGATGGCGAACGGAATGATTACTGAAACGATCACACATGAACTGGATTCGATTCGAAAGACTAGCATTTCATCCGATGATGAGAAACATTTTGATGCTCTCAGACAGTATTTGGAGGAAATAAAAGGAGTAAGAATATATAATCAACACGTGTATCCCATCAAGAGTAACTACGAAGTGTTAGCTTCAAGATTGCAACAGGTTGGGAATATGTACTCGTTTTTGGAAACAACCTTTATTCATAAAGGTACATATGATGCATTTGAATTTTTAAATTTGGAGGTGATGACGAATGCAATAAAGGATAGTTTAATGATGTCCTCCTCTGTAAAGAATGTATCATTGGTTACGAATCTAAATGGCTTAACATGGCTAGTTCCCAAAGGGGTAATGCTACATGTTTTCTATAATCTATTCAATAACTCATTATACTGGATATATATTCGTCGAAAATGGGCACAAGGAGATATAAAGTATTAAAAAGAATG
>CAZMXF010000137.1:0-6651 GCA_964570015.1 uncultured Oscillospiraceae bacterium
AGGAAATCCAGCGCAAGCTGGGCATCACCGTGGTCTATGTGACCCATGACCAGACGGAAGCCATGGCGATGAGCGACCGGATCTTTCTCATCAACCGCGGCGATATCCAGCAATGCGGGACACCGCAGGAAATCTACAACAACCCCGTCAATCAGTTTGTGGCGGACTTTCTGGGCAATGTGGACTTTTTCAAGGGTGAGGCCAGGGACGGCAGGATCATCTTCCCTGCCATGGACGGCCAGAGCATTCCCTACAACGGTCCACGGATGGGAAAGATCGATGTCGCGATCCGGCCGGAAAACCTCTTCTTTGCGGAGGACGGCATCCTGCACGGGATTCTGGAGACCCAGTATTATCTCGGAGATGTGGATGACTGCCGCGTGCGGGTGGGTGAAGCCCTGGTCCGCGTCATCACGAACGGCTATGAGCATCAGAATCTCAAAGAAGGTCAGCCTGTCCGTCTCGGTGTGCGTGATTTTATGGTTTTCGAAGATGACGGGCTCCTGGAGCAGATGCTGGAAATCAACACCTGATTTATACTGAAGAGCAATAGGAAAAAAGCCGCCCTGAAGGGCGGCTTTTCTTATTCCTTCTCAGCGGGATCGGTTCCCTTATACGTAAAGCACAGCATGGTCATATCATCAAACGGTTCCGCGCCCCCGACAAAGGCATCCACGGTATCTTTCATGCCGTTGAGTATTTCTCTGGGCGTGAGGTTTGCATAAGCGTTCAGCGCGTCGATCATTCTCTCGGTTCCGAACAGTTCTCCCTTTTCGTTCGTCGCTTCGGTGACACCGTCTGTGTACAAAAAGAGCTTATCTCCTTTTTCCATCTGCAGTTCATACTCCCGATAGCGGGAGTCGGCCAGGCCTCCGATCACAAAGCTGTGTTTGTCTTTGCACAGCCCGAATCGGCCATCCTTCATGACGGCCGGATACTCGTGTCCCGCATTCGCCGCCTTGATCTTTCCGGTACTGATTTCCAGAATTCCCATCCATACCGTCACAAACATCTCCATCTGATTGTTTGCGCAGATCAGATCGTTTGTCATCGCAAGGATCTCCCCGACCGACTTGCCGGCCATGGCGTTGTTCTTCAGTATCACTTTGGAAACCATCATGAACAGGGCGCCCGGTACACCTTTTCCGCTCACATCCGCCATCACCAGTGCCAGATGATCCTCATCAATCATGAAGAAGTCGTAGAAATCTCCTCCGACTTCCCTGGCCGGCCTCATGGTCGCATACAGGTCAAACTCTTTTCGCTCCGGGAAGGGCGGGAAGATGCTGGGCAGCATGCCTTTCTGGATCTGGGTCGCCATATTCAGTTCGGTGTTGATCCGCTCTTTTTCGGCTGTCAGGGTTCTGAGATTCTCAGTGTTTTCCACAATCCTGACCTGCATCGCCCGGATCTCCCGGCTGAGATCCCCGAGTTCGTTTTCCGTCGGAATCTCAACCCGACTGATTTTGTCCGCGGAGAGACTTCCGTCTTCCTCGGGCGCAAACTCCGTTGCCGTCTGCGCAAGCGCAGCGATCGGCTTCGTGACATGACGGCGCAGCAGGTATACGCTGACAACGGACGCCACCGCTGTCAGGGCAAGGACATACAGGATGCACCGCGTCACAAAACCGTGATACTCCTTCACCAGATCTGTCATATCATAGCTCAGCCAGAGCCGGCTTTCCACACCGTCCAGATCGAAAATCTCACAGCGCACGAGCAGCTTGTCCGAGGCGACCGTCACCATACGAGGGCTCAGATATTCTGTCGGCGACAGCCCGAAAAAGCTTACTTCGCGGCCGAAGTTCTCAAGCCAGTCGCTGCCGCTGCCGCCTTTTCTGTCGTAGGATACCCGGTATATTGTTCCGTCCTTCAGCACTTCGGCACTGACAATGTCCAGGTCGATGGCTTCCATCGTATCCCTGACGGACATGTCATAGGCGATTACGTCGAAGAAGAGGCTCTCCCTGCCATATACGGGATCATCGCCCGTGAAGGAGGGCGTCTCATCCATCCAGTCCAGGAGACGTTCCTCTTCCGTATTGAGAGTAGCTCGTGCCTCCCGCAGTTCTTCGGTGCCGAAAAACTGTGCGAAGTAGGACAGATAAGGCGTGAATTCTTCAGCATCCACCTCGAGTTCCGTCAGTCTTCTGGTAAACGGGTCCAGGATGGCCCTGCGATAATCGGCAGCGCTGATCGCAACCAGCATCAGGGATATGCCGAGGGTGATCACAACGATCAGAAGGTTGACCTGAACCGCCAGAGACATCCGGCGATGCTTATGGGTTGAAGTGTTGTCCATGATCAGTTTTATCCTTTAAAGCTCTCTTACATATTCCCGAGGCTGCCCGCCTGTTCGAAACAGTGCAGATCCCGGCCTCCGTTTCTTCATATTGAGTCCTGTCTTATTCTACCAGAAATCATCCCTGCTCTCAAGATCTTCCGCCGCTTCCCGCACTCTTTTTTCATTCCTCGCAGTCAACTGCCGATTGACCCCTTTTTCATTTTTTCATTGTATACTCTGCCCGTGATCACAAAAACACAGGGTCATCAGATGATCCGGAAAGGAAATATGATGAAAAAAGATCTCACGGAACTTGTCTTCATTCTTGACATGAGCGGTTCCATGGACCATCTCACGGATGATACCATCGGCGGCTTTAACAGTGTCCTGAAAGAGCATGCTGCGAAAGAAGGGGATGTGCTTGTCACCACGTATCTTTTTAACAATGAAAGTCGGATGATTCACGATCGTCTCCCGATCAAAGATGTTCCCGTCATGACCACCTCAGATTACCGTGCCGCAGGATGTACCGCACTGATCGATGCTTTGGGGGACGCGATCCGTCACGTGACCGGCATCCATCGTTATGCACGGAAAGAGGACATTCCGGAACATACGATTTTTGTTATCACGACCGACGGGATGGAGAACGCCAGCCACAAATACTCTGCTGAACATGTAAAACAGATGGTCACGCACGAACAGGAGAAGTACGGCTGGGAATTCATCTTCCTCGCTGCGAATATCGACGCGGTAGAAACCGCGGCACATTATGGCATTTCGCGGGAACGGGCCGTCAATTACAGAGCAGATTCATCCGGAACGGAAGTTCTTTATGAGGCGGTCAATCAGGCTGTCACTGCTGTCCGGGCAGGGAATTCTCTCCGCGAAGACCGATCCTGGCGTAAAAGAGCAGACGCGGACTTTCAAAAGCGCAGCAAATAAGGTATAATATCGTTGATTTCAACTGACGGGAGGCTTCTTTATGGCTTTGACCATTGTTCGCAATGATATTACGCAGATGCATGTGGATGCGATCGTGAATACGACGAACGTACGCCTTGAAGTCGGAGGTCTCGGGGTAGATGCCGGTATCCATTATGCCGCTGGTCCGGAGCTGAAAGAAGCCTTAGCCGAAATCGGCACTTGTCCGGTGGGATCTGCCGTCATTACAGAGTCCTTTGATATACCCTTCTGCAGATATATCATCCATACGGTCGGTCCGATCTATATTGACGGACACCATGGGGAGAGAGAAGATCTGGAAAGCTGTTACCGCAGCATTCTGTCCCTTGCGAAAGAAAAAGGCTGTCGTTCTCTTGCGATCCCGTCGATCTCCACCGGTGCATACGGTTATCCGAAGGCAGAAGCCTACAGCATCGCCACTTCCTGCATACGGGACTTTCTTCTGTCTCTCCCGGATGGTGAGGACATGATGATTTACATCGTTCTCTATGATCGCGAATCGGTTGCGGTCAGCGCGAAAATCGACTCCGGTGTACAGCACTTTATTTCTGAGGCTTATCGCAAGAACCGGAAAGAGGAGCTGTATTCCTTCTATGAAGGAAACAGTTCCCCCGCCCGTTCCGGCAAGATGCGTCCATCCCTCGGTTCTTCGTTACGGAAAGGGCAGTCATATGCCGAAGGCCTCGCATTCTCAGAAGATATGGCTGCACCGATGCTCTCCGCTTCTGAAGAGGAATGCCCGGAGATGCAGAAGGCTGCTTCCGGGAAGCTCCCCTGCGATGGCTATGAGAAGGAAGATCGTTCCTTTGCCGACATGTGTGAATGGTGGTGCAGGGAAAAAGGGATCTCCAAAAAGGAGTTTTACATCCGTGCGAATATCAACAAATCCATGTTCTGGGGGATGAAACATCATCCGGAGCAGATTCCGAAAAAGACCAGCGCGCTCGCTTGTGTCATAGGGCTGCAGTTGGATTATGACCAGGCGCTTGACCTTCTCCGGCGCGCCGGAATGACCCTCAGCAAGTATTATGAGACAGATCTGATCGTCGAGTACTTCATTCGTGAGAAGAACTATGATATTGATGAAATCAACGGTCTCTTGTGGGAAAAGGATCTCTCCCTCCTCGGGCAGAATACGGCCTGATCTGCTGTAAGCTGTAAATAGTAAAAGCCTGTCACAAAGTGACAGGCTTTTACTGGTGCCGGCGGCCCGACTCGAACGGGTACGCAGTTGCCTGCAAGGGATTTTAAGTCCCTGGTGTCTACCATTCCACCACGCCGGCAGATGTTTTGTCGCTGTTCAATTTAGCACCTTCGGCGGAAGCTGTCAAGCGAAAGCTCGCTTTTCCGCAAACTATTTTAAGGCCTGCAGAAGCAGCTCCACATTCTCCGTGCTGTATTCGATCTGCTCCGACCAGCGCCGCAGATGCTCCGGATCCGACCCGTAAAGCGCATCCTGCAGTGCGACAAAGCTGACGCCTTCCCGGGCATAGTCCAGTACAGCCCGCCAACCGAAGGTCTCTGCGTGTTCGATGCTTCGATAGAGCACATACTGCAGCATGCGGTCGTAACGCGGCCCGGTCGGGATCTCCGGCAGAGAACCCGTTTTTTCAGCTTCACGCACGCTGCAGAGCTCTTCCGGCCAGGCTGTGTCGATCGCTTCGGTTTGCTCCAGGCGCAGAAGCATGCCCTTGAGATCCTCCGTCGGTACAAACCGCAGCGCTCCCTTTCTTTCCTCACACCCCAGGGTCTTCAGCAGCGTCGAAAGCGTGATCTTTTCCCCCGTCTCTTCGCATCGGAGCGTCAGCTCCCCTTCCTCTGACAGGAGCAGGTCGCAGACCGCTTCACAGCTTAGCCCCAGGCCCGCCAGTTCATAGGGGCCTGCGAGTTCATAGAAGCGCGGATGGAGCGCGCAGATATCGCAGAGCGCATCCTCACCCAAGGCACGGATCAGCTCGCAGAGTCCGTCCTGCTGCAGGAAGGGACAGCGTTCCTCCTCCGTCAGGCGAAAGTGGGCACCATACTCATCGCAGACGACAGCCGCGTCCGTCTTTTCTCTCCAGGTCCCGCTCAGGCTCCGATAGAGCTCAAGCGTGTTTTCGTCGATGTCGATTTCCCAGCCCTTGCAGCAGCTGTGCCGGCAGGCCGCCGCCCTGCACCGGAAGCGGTCGTAAAAATCCGGCTGCAGGTGAAAAAGGTTCTTCTCGTACATGGCCTGTCTCCCATCCATCCCCGTTTTTTACCCGCATCTTATTCCCATCCTCTGCCGCTGTCAAGCGCGGATTCTTTCTCTTTTCGCCGCTTCAGAGTCTATATACCGGCTATTGTAAAAGCAGATAAAAAATGCTATAATAATTTGGTTAAACTGTTTTTGATCATCCGGAGCGGAAGGGGGAAGATTGTTTGGTATTCAGCTCTGCGATTTTCCTCTTTTGTTTCCTGCCTGCGGTCTTTCTGCTTGCTCAGCTTCCCTTCTCTCGCCGGTACCAGAATCTTCTTCTGGCCGCGGCCAGCCTGGTGTTCTACGCCTTCGGGAATCTGCACTATGTCCCGCTGTTTCTGTGCTCGATCCTGCTGAACTACCTGACCGGGCTCCTGCTCGGAACGCGCCTGAAACACAGCCGGATCCTCATTACGCTCAACATCCTTCTGAATCTGGGGATCCTATGTGTCTATAAATACACCGACTTCCTGATCGCAAACCTCAACGCCGTCGCCGGTCTCTCTCTGAAGCCCGTCGGGCTGATTCTCCCCATCGGCATCTCCTTCTTCACCTTCCAGGGGCTCAGCTATACCATCGACGTCTACCGCCGTCCGGAGGATTACAGCCGCAGCTTTCTGAAGCTCCTGCTCTACATCTCTTTCTTCCCGCAGCTGATCGCCGGGCCCATTGTCCGCTGGGGCGATCTCTCGGCCCAGATCGACGGGCGCTGCTGCACCGCCGAAAAGACCTCTTCCGGGATCCGGCGCTTCATTGTCGGCCTCAGCAAGAAGCTTCTGCTGGCCGATGCCGCTGCGGTTGTGGTCGATGCGGTTTTCGGCGCTGCAGTCGTGGACTCCCGCCTGGCCTGGCTCGGCGGAATCTGCTACACGCTGCAGATCTATTTTGACTTCTCCGGCTACAGCGACATGGCCATCGGCATGGGAAGGATGTTCGGCTTCTCCATCCGGGAGAACTTTCTCTTCCCCTATACGGCAACCTCCATCCGTGACTTCTGGCGCAAGTGGCATATCTCCCTCTCTTCCTGGTTCCGGGAGTACCTGTACTTTCCCCTCGGCGGCAGCCGTTGCAGCCGGGGCCGCGCCGCCCTGAACCGTCTGCTCGTCTTCTTCTGCACCGGCCTGTGGCACGGGGCAAACTGGACCTTCGTCCTCTGGGGTCTTGGCCACGGTCTGCTCTC
>CAZMXF010000138.1:0-6640 GCA_964570015.1 uncultured Oscillospiraceae bacterium
TGAAGGTCCTGCAGGGCGAGTTCGACTCCATGAAGCTGCTGAACATCCCCTATGAACTGAACGGTTGGCACTTCTATTGCCGTTTCAGCAATAAGGTTGGCAGTACCGATTCCGGAATTGCGACCATTACCGTGGAAAAAGCCGGTGCAACACAGACCGGCGCCGCAGCGGGCCAGCAGACCGGCGTTGCCGGTGCCCCCGTCATCACCAAAAGTCCGACCGATGAAACCGTCAAGGTCGGCGGGAACGCCTACTTCGTCGCCAAGTACAACAACGCGAACCTTGCCCGCTGGCACTTTGTCAGCCCCGACGGCACAACCGATGTGCAATATGACGAGGCAGGAAAGCTCTTCCCCGGCGTGGAGATCATCCACGGCGAGTACAGCACCATGCAGCTGAGGAACATTACCAAGGACCTGAACGGCTGGAAGGTCTACTGCCGCTACTCTAACAGGGTTGGTTACACAGACACGGAGATGGCCACCATCACCGTCACCGACAGCTGATCTTGAATACTGGTATTGTGCCGGACGTTTTCCATGGCGTTTTACTGACTGAATATAATCAATCCCGCCGCCCATTATTAGGGCGGCGGGGCCTTTACAGGAATCTTTTTTCGGGCAGCCGCCTTTCGTAGAGTGCAAGCCGATCAGCTGGCAAACGTACACACGGTTGCTGTCTGCCCGGGATATGGATTCCCTGCTCGTATCATCATCACATCTGGAGGGAAATATGAAGCTTCCGGAACTGCTTTCTCCTGCGGGAGATCTGGAGCGGGTGCAGACGGCGCTCCTTTACGGGGCGGACGCCGTTTATCTTGCCGGCCGTCTCTTCGGCATGCGCGCAAAGTCGGTCAGTTTCCCGGATACGGAACTGGAGCAGGCAATCCGCCTGATCCATAACTGCGGAAAGAAAGCTTATATCACCTGCAACGTCCTGCCGCGCGAGGAGGAACTCGTGCAGGTCCCGGACTACTTTGCCTTTCTGCAGGAACAGGAAGCTGACGCGCTGATTCTGGCGGATCTGGGTCTCCTGCGTATGGCGGAGCGTTACGCACCGAAATGTGCCCGGCATGTCAGCACGCAGCTCGGCGTGCTGAACAGCGAAACGGCATCATTCCTCTATGATCTCGGCGCGGACACCGTCGTCCTAGCCAGGGAGTGTAGCCTGAATGAAATCCGCGGCATCCGCGCGCACTGCCCCGAGGACCTTCGCATCGAAGCCTTTGTACACGGCGCGATGTGCGTCTCCTTCTCCGGCCGTTGTCTGCTGTCCAACTATCTGGCGGGGAGGGACGCTAACCACGGGGAATGCGCGCAGCCCTGCCGCTGGAAGTACCACCTGGTCGAGGAAACCCGCCCCGGGCAGTATATGGAGATCTCCGAGAGCGACGGCACGTATATCCTGAATTCCCAGGATCTCTGCATGATCGAGCATCTGGCGGAACTGCGTGACGCCGGGGTCGACAGCTTCAAAATCGAAGGACGGATGAAAGCTGCCTACTATGTCGGTGCGGTGACAAACGCCTATCGCATGGCGCTGGATGCCTTGGGACGGGGGGAAGCGATGCCGGAGGGCGCTCTGCGGGAGTGCGAGGCCGTCAGCCACCGGCCGTACTGCACCGGGTTCTATTACGGTCAGCCCAAGCAGTACTATCCGGACTCCCTTTACCGGACCACGGCGGAAATCGTGGCAGTCGTCGAATCCTGCGGGGAAGACGGAACGGCGCTGCTGAGGCAGAGAAATAAAATATGCCCGGGTGACAGGCTGGAACTCCTGCTCCCGGGCACGATGGGTATTCCATTTACAGTCGATACGCTGTGGGGTGAAGACGGGGAGACGCTGCCGGATACCCGCCATGCGGAAATGCTGTTCCGGATGCAGCTCCCTGCCTGCGCCCCGCCGCACTCCATTGTCCGTCGGCCGATTTGAATCAGAACGGCTGACAGGAAACCGTCATTTTATGCGGCCTCGTCGGCCTCTGCATATTCCGCAGCCTCTTCTTCCTCAATGGCGGAATTGGGAGTGGCGGATGACAGAATATCATAAATATCATTGATAATGGTATCCTGATCAACAATATCAAAGAAGACTTCAACGTCGTTTGCAAGGAAGCGGACAGCAAAGACGCCGTCTTCGTCGGTATCCAGGAAAATAAACGGAATCGTGCTGTCAACATCTGCATCATAGAGCTCGAGGCATTCATTGTCCTCGTCCCAGAGCACTTTTCCGTTGCGCACCATCACATCTCCGTCCGTAAACTGGATCAGGAGAATCGCTTCGCTGACATCCTCAGGATCGTTGTAGGCGAAAAAGAAGCTGTCTCCGTCCTCATTCTGGCCTTCGCCCCCTGCTGAGTAGAGGTCATACCATTCCTCAATCGGCGGGAAGAAATCAGCCATGCTGCCGGAATCTCCAGTCGTGGTGCTGTCCGTCTTGGTTTCGTTCTTGGTCTGAATGCCATCGGGACCGGCGGAAACGCCGATTTCATTGGTGACGGTATTGGTCGTGGTGTTGCCTTCAGAATCGGTGACGCTGGTGGAGAACGAGGTCTGGGTGGAACTGCTGGCGGAAACGCCGCATGCGCTCAATGCGAAGATCAGTACAGCTGCAAGAACAATAGCGAGGATTTTCTTTTTCATTTTTCCTTGGTTTTACTCCTTTTATAATAATTGGGATTCGCGAGTAAGGAAATCATAGCACAGGCAACCGATGGATTCAAGGCTGTCGGTTCATTTATTTCATGAAAAAAGGAGCCCGCATATTGCGGGCTCCGATTTACTTGCAGTAATAATTATGCCTTGCGAACCTTGTCGATGTGGCGGGTGAGGTCGAGCATCTTGTTGGAGAAGCCCCACTCATCGGAATCGCCTTCGGCGCTTCCCTAAAAACGACTGACTTACAAAGCCTTTTGTACTCTGGGTTTTACGCAAAGAGCCTCTTACACCTTTAAATATCAAGTTTTAAAAAATAGATTTAGTTGTCACAAGAGCAGTGCCAACTATTAACAAAGACATCATAGCACAATCACTTTTTAAATGCAATAGTCATAAATATACTTTTAATTTTAGCGAAATACGAACTTTTTTGTTCATTAAAACGAACTGAATCTCAAAAGCAGAAGAAAGGGCTTTGCAGCCTGACTTTCGCTGTTCTTTTTTTGAGCATAATACGAAATCCAAGCAGGATGCTAACAACTCTGAAGCAACTTCAAAATAACAACAGTTCAACTCCTAAATGACTCATAACAACTATCCTACAACTTCATAACAACCGCTAAAAAAGACGGTTTCTAAACTGCGGCTTATTGCTTAAATCCAGGTACTTTTAAGGGCAATAAGCCGCCTTTTCTTTTTGCTGAAATGCAATTAGAACGACAGGTTCAACAGCCTGGTTTGGTATAATTAAGACAGAAAGAAGATAAGAAATAACTCAAAGAAAAAAGGAGAAAAAAGAAAATGAAACGCAACTATGATGACTACGATTTTGAGAGCTTCTATGGTGATGTCAATGACATTTACTACGAGACAGAGCATGTTTACTTCCAGGCTAAAGACTCCTGCTATGACACCTACACAGGATCTTCTGACGACTATAATTACTACTGGAATTAATCCGAGCAAGTACATTTAGAACGACAGGTTCGAGCAAGCAATTTGGTATAATAAAGACAGAAAAGATAAAGAAAAGGAGATTAAAAAATGAACTACCGCTACAACGATTATGACCGCTACACCCTGGACGAGGACTTTGATTACTTCTACCACGATGATGGTTCACACTCTATCAGCAGAAGGAAAGAACTGGATCTTCGCAGATTCTCTGGCTATGACTCATACACTGGAAACCCAGAAGATTACTATGACTGAGTTCTATTGAAGGAGATAAGAAAAATGGAAACCACAAAGAAGAACATGGATGAGACTCGCATTAAGGCAATCCTGGCTGCGTCGAAATACTCATTAAGCAACAGAAGGGCACTAAAAAAAGATTCTCGCTGCGGTTGCTACTTTTGCCTGAGTATCTTCTCTCCAAAAGAGATTACCGATTGGATCGCCTTTGAAGACACAGCGCTTTGCCCCTATTGCGGAATAGATAGTGTAATTGGCGAAAGCTCAGGTGCTCCCCTTACAAAAGGGTTTCTTAAGGAAATGAAAGATTATTTGTTTTGGGAGGAATAAAAAATATGTTTAAGGAAGAACTTGTAGAAAGAATTGGTTCGGGAATGACAGAAGCTCTTTTAAGGAAGTGTGCAGAGAACAAACTAAGCATAATAGATTTCCTGATGGATTTCATTGAGAATTACGCGGATGACTCATTTTACGACATGATGTTCGAATTGTGTGATGAATATGATTTACCAGCTTTTGATAACGACGATCAAACTGAATAGCAAAGATAGATAAGTACAATTAGAACGACAGGTTCAACCGCTTGGTTTGGTATAATTACATTAGAAAAAGAAAAGAAAACAAATACAACTTTAGAAAAAATAAAAAACAAAGGAGATATAAAAATGAAAAGCAAAAAGAATTCTAAGAAGAATCGTACTACTCACAACAACTCTGGTTACACACCTGGACGCAATATGTTTGGTGAGAAGGCAGAAACTCATCTCGTTGTCCTGAAAAGGGAAACTGCATTTGAACAGATGATGGACACCATCTGCCAGCTCGAAGGTGGCAAGGAAATTGAGTTCACGTTTGATTGCTCTTGCTTCAGTGGTCACATGGATGAACTTGAAGCAGTCATGGAAAAGGTTCGATTGTTCACTGTCATGAGAGCAAAAATAATGGGTATGTCTTATTCTGAGTGGATTAACAAGGCAGCCTAAGCATGTGCGTATAGAACGACAGGTTAAACCTCCTGGAGTGATACAATGATATTGTAAACAAGAGATGAAAGACATCTCAAAAATAGGGTGGCGACCAAACGCTAAATAATTAGGGTGGCGACCAACGCTGTAAGCGCCAAAGAGCGCAGAAAGGATAAAAAAATGAAGATTGTCGACATGAATTCCAACAGCAAAAGAAAGAACCAGCGTGCTATGAAGCAGATGTGCAAAGATCTTAGAGAGGTTTATGAAAGCACAGACTATTCGAATTATGAAATCAAAATAACATATGATGCCGAACATAATATGCTGATTATCCCGAAGCCTGTAATGGCACTGAGCATTGTTGATGAAGATGTGCATAATTGGCTCTATGAACAGATCGATAATCTCCCTCTCGAAGGAGTCTTAGTTGCCTAAAAAGGAAACTAGCAAAATCAATACCGCTATGCAAAAGGGAACAAAAGATAGTCCTCATATTCCTCACAAAATCTCCTTCAAGTATCTCAAGTACAGCATCAATGATGTTAAAAACCAAGTGGAACGCGGCCACGGAGAGAAATATACTGTTAGTCCTTATAAATTAATGATCGATAATGGCAATTATTATCTTCTTGGGTTTAGCGATAAATTTCAGGAGATACGGATCTATCGTCTGGATCGCATGAAAAGTGTTGAAGAACTGAACGAACCAAGAGATGGAGAGCGTGAATTTCTAACTATGGATCTGGATACCTTTATGCAACGCACTTTTGGCATGTTCAGCGGTGAGCGAAAGGGGACAACGCTTCGATTTATTAACAAGTTACTTGATTGCCATAGATGATGAAATATGAATCCTGAATCTGGTCCATTTTCATGTTAGTCAGCTCAGCAAGGCGAATTCCAGTATCAAAGAAAACCATAAGGATCATCTTGTTGCGAACGCTCATATAATCGTTGCCGTTGAAATACTTTATCATGAGAGAGATTTCCTTAGTGGAGAAGGTATGGATTAGAACCTTCGGCTGCTTCACATTCCTTATTCTCTTCGTCAGGACTTCTTCACTGTATCCTTCCCTCTGAGCATAAGAGCAAAGACACTTTACAGCTTTGAGCAAATCGTTAATATAAGCTGGCTTGCACCCTCTGTCCTGTAAAGAGCTGATGTACTCCTTCACATGGATGGGTTTCAGCTCCTCATATTTAATTACCTGAAAGTTTTCCCTCACAAAATGCCTGAATTTTTGTAGCTGTTTCTCATAATTCTTCACTGTCAAGTCAGATAACTCTCTGACTTTGCAATCAAAAAGGAACTCACGAATAAGCTCAGTTAAAAACACGAATGCCCCTTTCCACTTGAGTACTTTTCAGGTGGAAAAGGGCATTGTGAAAACGTTTTTGCAAAATCGAATAGTTTTCCTAACAGCCAACAGTTTCGCTAACAGCGAACAGTTTTCACAATTGGTCTAAAAGTTCTGGAAAACTACCGATTCAGAGTGATTTCGGTACGAAATCAGGCCTTGCGAACCTTGTCGATGTGGCGGGTGAGGTCGAGCATCTTGTTGGAGAAGCCCCACTCATTGTCGTACCATGCGACGAGCTTCACGAAGTGATCGTTCAGGGCGATACCGGCCTTGGCGTCGAAGATGGAGGTGTGAGCATCGGTGCGGAAGTCGGAGGAAACGACCTCGTCATCGACATACTCGAGAACACCCTTCATCGGGCCTTCGGAGGCAGCCTTCATGGCGGCGCAGATCTCGGCATAGGTGGCAGCCTTCTCAAGACGGAAGGTCACGTCAACAACGGACACGTCCGGAGCGGGGA
>CAZMXF010000139.1:0-6588 GCA_964570015.1 uncultured Oscillospiraceae bacterium
CACAAGAATGATCAGAAGAACATGCTTCTTTTTTTGATTTTTGCTGCTCATTTGTTCATGCCTGTATGTTTGTATCCTTTGTTTTAATCCGTGACAGGAGAAAGAACCTCACCGGTATAAAGCCGTCGGAGGAAAGGGCCCGGCGATTGCCGGAAATTCTAGCTGCCCCATCCTCCCCGATTTCATTCCTCTGCCCGGTGGACAACCACCTGAGGGAAGGGGATCTCCACGCCTTTTTCCTGAAACAGCACGCGGATATCCCTGTTGAGCCGCCGCCTGGCGTCAAAGATGTTTTTCTCTTTCACACTCACGGAAAAGCGCAGATTCACACCGCTGTCACCCAGAGATTCCACACCCAGATATTTCGGTGCGGCGAGATAGTACTTCTTGTCTTTCTCGTACATCTTTGGAAGCTCCTCGGCGAGCATTGTCTCCAGACGCTTCAAGTCCGTTTCGTAAGAGACGGACACGTCGCACAGCGCGACAGAAGGGGCGCGGGACCGGTTCTGCAGGTTGCGGATATCGGAGTTGTTGACGATTTTCAGGTTGCCGCCGAGATCCTGAATGACGGTGGTGCGTACGCCGATGCTGCGTACCACCCCGCGGAAATCATCGAGGATAATCACGTCGCCTACGCCGTACTGCCCTTCAAAAATGATGAAGATGCCGGTAATGATATCCTCAATAAGACTTTGCGCACCAAAGCCGAGAATCAGGCCCAGAAGCCCGACACCGGCCAGCACTGCCATCATGTTCACTCCGAGAATGCCCAGACCCCATACGATTGCCACGATCACGGCAAGATACTTAAGAACGCCGCACAGTAGATTTGCAATTGTGTAGGAGCGGTCATCCTTCCAGCCGATCGCCCGGAGGATCAACTTGATTACGGTATAGCAGAGCCAGACCGTACACAGGCACAGTACCAATGTGGCGATATGGGCCAGAGTGATCTGCCCGTCGCCCTGAATCAGCATATGCTGCCTCTCCAGCTCACGAATGGAGGAGGCTGTCGCATCGGAGACCGGAAGCCACTCGGGATTGAGCAGCAGTACGATCAGCACGAGAGAAACAAGGGCAAAAATCACCGTTTTGACGGTTTTCATTTCGATCTTCCTTTCACAAGGAGCTTAACTGAGTGTAAAACTGAACGTTTTTTCACATTCCCAGTGAGGACCTGCATCGTTGTTGCAGTACATGAACCCTGCACCGGCATCATACTTGCCGGCACCCAGGGTGTCCAGCGGTATTGAATATACCATGCGATATGTTCCGTCGCCGGCGTCATAAGAACTGGAAAGCGTTGGCGGGGTCAGTTCGGACAAGTTTTGGAAGAGATACGAGAACTGGTCTTTCAGGTTTTCTATTTCCACCAGGGAAAGGTCAATCGCGACCTCAAAAGAAAGGGTGTTTGTAGCCGGATCTATAGCATACTCGGGGCTATTCGTGAACCTGGCAAAAGAGCCTCCGTACTGCTCAAACGTATTGCTTTCCAGCGTCTCTTCCGTACTGTCCGGGTAAGTGTAAGCGACAACAACCTTTGCCGTGTACCGCTGTCCCGGATCATCATTTCCCAGACTCTGCAGGTCATTATCCGTAAGGATTGTGGTCCAAATGCCACCATTTACCTCGTCCGGGTCTGTCGGGGGGTAATTCCTGCGGCTGCTTTCAACCGGGACAAAACTATCGCCATCCTTCTTATACAGCCAGGCCGAAGCAGAACCGCCTTCCAGCTCATTGAGCGTCAGCTTTACTTCAAAACCATTGCCAGTCATATCCTCCAAGGCGTTCAGGTTCAGCTCGATCTCCGGTTTCACATGCGGTGTGGGTGTGGGTGTCGGTGTAGGTGTTGGGGTAGGCGTAGGAGTCGGTGTTGGCGTAGGAGTCGGTGTTGGCGTTGGTGTCGGTGTCGGCGTCGGTGTCGGCGTAGGCGTCGGTGTCGGCGTCGGTGTCGGCGTAGGTGTCGGAGTCGGAGTCGGCGTAGGGGTCGGAGTTGGTGTTGGAGTAGGCGTAGGGGTCGGAGTCGGAGTCGGAGTAGGCGTAGGGGTCGGAGTTGGTGTTGGAGTAGGCGTAGGGGTCGGAGTCGGAGTCGGCGTAGGGGTAGGAGTTGGTGTCGGGAGCGGAGTTGGAGCCGGTGTAGGTGTCGGCGTGGGCGTGGGAGAAGGCGTTGGGGTAGTAGTCGGTGTAGGTGACGGCGTTGGTGTTGGTGTTGGAGACGGTGATGTCGAAGGAGATGGGGAAACGGTCACAGGCGATGTGGGCGGTGGCGGGAGTGGATTGCGCCCGGCAGCCAGCATAATGGCGAAGAACAGAAAAGCGGTGAAGAACACAAACGGATTTCTGCGGAAGAGCCGCTTATAATGTTTTCCCCCTTTTACCGGCTCCCAGGGCTCGGCAAATTCCGGGTAGCGGTCATCTATCTCTCTCATATCGACACTCCTGCTTCCGTGTTTAAACCGCCTCGGCAATTAATCTTCCGCTTAACAAAATGATGTTAACAGTTCAGTGAGACAAAGTCAAATAAAAATTCCAGAAAAAATAACGGCAGCGATCAGCTTCCGGAAGTGTTCCACTACGACGGGCTTTTAAGAATTGATTTTAGGGGTGTGAAGGTTTGACAATAATATTATGCAAATATATAATGACTTTAATACTCACGGACAATAATGAATGATAATGACAGTTATTGAATTCAGACGGCGTGGACTTTTGGATATTCATACTAAGGAGAGATACTATGAAAACTGTTTTGGAAAACAACACCCTGACTCTGTATCTTGAGGGCAAAATCAACACGGACAATGCAGCTCAAACCGAAGCAGAAATCATGGAATCAATCGAAAGGCACCCTGAAGCGGTCATTGTCCTGGATGCGGATACTCTGACGTATATTTCTTCCTCCGGTCTGCGAGTGTTGATGAAGCTGCGGAAACACATCGATTATCCGGCTACTGTGAAAAATGTTTCTCCGGAAATCTATGAAACATTCGAGACCACCGGTTTCACAAAGCTTTTTGACGTTCAAAAAGCCCTTCGAAGTATAAGCACTGAAGGACTTCAGATAATCGGAAAAGGAGCTACTGCGACAGTCTACCATATGGACCGGGAGCTGGTGTTAAAGGTGTACAAACCCGGTACCAGTTTGGATCTTGTCCGCAAAGAGAATGAGCTCGGCAAAAATGCTTTCCTGAGCGGCATACCTACAGTCATTTCTTATGACGTCGTTAAGGCAGGAGAAAGCTACGGCGCGGTATATGAATTGCTGGATGCAAAGGATTTTCTTACTGTGATCGAAAACGACAAGGAACACCTTGATGATTACATTCGCAAATTTGCCGTTTCGATCAGGGAAATGCACAAAATAGAAGTAGATCCCGTGCAGTTTCCGTCTGTAAAGGCGGAATCCCTTCAAATGGTGCCCCTGCTGGAGGGTTTCTGCACAGAGGAGGAAATAGAGAAATTATTAAAGCTATTTGAGATTATTCCTGATCGAAGCACGTTCATTCATGGGGACTGTCATCCCGGAAACGTCATGACTCAGAACGGGGAGCTTGTGTTTATTGATATGTTAACCTGTGGCAGTGGACACCCGATTTTTGATCTGGCGTCCATGTGTTCGGCTTATCATATGTCAGTCGGAGCCGAAAACAGGGAGAACAGCCAGCTTCTGCGCAATTTCACAGAAGAAGAATGTGAACGCATCTGGGATATCTATCTGCGCACCTATTTGGATACTGAAGACGAGATGATCCTTCTGAAGGCGGAACGTCAGATTGAAGCCGTTTCCTCGGCCAGGATTCTGTTCTCTGTCGTTTATATGCCGAATCTCTTTTCGGAAGACCAGTTAAACAAACTAAAACACGTAGCTTTATACTATGTGGATAACGATATGGAGCCGCTGGTTTTTTGACATAACGGTCCTGTCCCCCGGAGTACGATTCTGACCGCGAAATTTCTTATGGGAAACAGATCAACAGCTATGTCCGGAGGGTTGAGTGGCCGATTTGGATGTTCCCAGCAGGGTTGAGTGATCCGGAAACGGACATTACAGGTGAACCCAAATGTGAGATTTCTGCCGGCTTCTAACACAGAAGAGGTCTCCGATTTTGAACAAAATGATCAAAATCGGAGATCTCTTCTCTTTTTCATTGATAGTATTTATCGGCATGGTACTGGAACAGGCTTTTGATAACAGAGGTAATATTACTTGTTGAAACTGTCGCACCACTGACTGCGTCCGGTTTGACTGTTTCGATCACATTTCCATATCCTTCCCATGCGTCATATTGTGCTTTGTTTGTTCCCACGAGCTTCTGAACAAGATTCTCATCCATATACTCTGCCGTGTACTCCAGATGGTCCATGATGGGGTTGCTGTCTCCCCAGAGGCCAACTGTCGTGCCGTCGAGTTCACCCAGCGAAATCTGGCGAATGGATGCCTCGTCCGCTGTTTCTTTCGTATTGAGAAGCTCGTTATACCAAACCTCGTTCCTCGGTTTGGTTCCACTCGCCGCAAGGAGAGCAAGGGGCTTATAGCCCATTGCTGCTTTCGCACGCTCAAGCAGCAATGTTCTCCGCCCCTCTCTCTCCTTTTCGGCTTAACCTCACTCACCCCAGCGCTGCTCAGCAGCAATCTACATTCGTGCACTCATTCCGATTGTGCGATCGCATCGCCATAGGGGGGTGCCCCCCCCTACCTTCCGTCAGCAATCCGATCACCTGTCGTCGATGCGGATTATTGCCGGAACTACCCCCGGAGCAACGTGGAATCAGTCAACCATGATCAAAATTCGAATGCGATTTCGTCTCTCCGTTGTACTTCTTCCTCTCCCTTAAAAACGCCACGTTCTTCAAGCTCATCCAACACTTCGTGTGTCGCCTGACCTAACAGGTAACAGCGGATTGATACATCGAGGTACTCCCAATCACCATTTACAATTCGCTCGCCCACAGTTGCGTAGTCAACATCAAACTCTCTGACCATCTCAGATACCAGATCCATATTGTCCAGGACATGCTCTTTTGCTTGTGCACTGTTAAACGTATACGAGCCAGACGCATTACCCGTGACACAGTCATCAATCCAGAGTTTTTCATGCAGCTCATCCTCGAGTTCATCACGATGTCCACGGTAATCTCTAATTTCGTACCCATCGTCAATAGCTTCTCGTATATCTGTTTTCAAGGCCTCTAAATAGTCATACACTTTTCTCACCCCTTCCTAGTAATCGTGCAGACTGCTTTGCCAATGCAGCTGCTTTTCAGATGTTGTTCTTCTTAATAGCCCTTTCGCAATGCAGTTTTTGCGTCACGAGATATTATGCTATTTATCTGTGGTTTTCCGAAAAATGTAAATAGTATCTCTTATCGGCTTCGAGGTTTTCACGCACTGCTCGAGGTTCATCCCTTGTGATATCGCACATATCTCAACCTATTTCTATTCAGAACAGGACTTCAGAACAAAAAGAACAAAAAAACAGAGACACTTTTCAGTACTTCATTCATTGCCGCTGACGTTCTTGTGATTGTAGTGTGACAAAATGTGTTGTATACTGTGACACATAAAGTCAATCGAGGAATAAGGTAGAAAAAACTAAAAGAAAAGGAGAAAAAAGAAATGAAAAGAAAAAGCTATCTGAGCATCCTGCTCATCTTGGCAATGCTGCTCTCACTGGCACTCTGCGCCGGAACAAGTGCATTTGCCGATGGCGCCACTGCAACGCCCAAGGATCAGCTCAAACTGATTGCTTCCCAGATTGACAGTCTGAAGCAAAACGATAGCGCGAACACCTGGTACTATACCGTTGCGGATCTGGATCACGACGGATGCCTGGAGTTTATTGCCGCTTCGCTGCATCCGCTGGACCGCTCAACCAATCTGAAAGTCTGGACAGTCAGCAAGGACGCCTCTTCCCTGAGCGAATCCCGCCTGAACAAGGATCCGGAGGAATCCTTCCCCGACATCATGACCGATACGGTTGATACCTACCATGTTAAAGATACTGACACCTGGTACTACATGGTCTATGACAATGTTGTTCTCTCGAACTCCGAGGTCTATACCGTCAAGACAGCCGTCAACCTGAAAGACGGAGCCGTCTCCTATGACTCCTACGCCGTAGAACACACGGTACTTCGGAACGGAATGAGGAGTGTTTCGCATATGGATACCAACGGTATTGCCATCTCGGCGGAACAATACAATGCCTCGGGCACCAATGCCTTTGCCGGCGCCGAGAAAAGCAACACAGCCTTTGAATGGCTGACCGCGGACAAGGTCGGAGATCTGAATCGCCTGACTGAGAGCTACGAAGTCTTCCTTGGTACCAGAGAACCGACCGAGACTTTCCCTGTTCCGAAGCCTGTGGCGCTGGGAGGGACAGAAACACCGGTGTCCCCGGCACCGACTCCTGTGCCCACCCCCACCCCTGTACAGCCTGTTCAGCCCACCTGGCTCACCATCACGAAGAACCCCACCAACGAGAACAGACGCGTTGGTGAGAATGCCATCTTTGTTGCATGCGCCAACGCTTATGAATCCCTGAACTGGACCTTTGTCTCCACGGACGGCGGCGAATACTCACCCGC
>CAZMXF010000140.1:0-6585 GCA_964570015.1 uncultured Oscillospiraceae bacterium
GAGCGCAATCAGCAGACTAAGAAATATTGCGATAGTTTTTTTCATTTGATCTCCTCCTTCTTGGGATCTGATTTCAGTAAGATTATAGCACCTTTACAGTAAATGGTCAAACTCTATGACGCTTTTCCATGTATGACCACAGCCGACCCACGATCAGATACAGAAGGTATTCTCCTGTCTTCGATTCATAAAGAATTCGGAACCTATGCCTGAATTATTAATTTGTGAAACTCCCGGAAGCAAAGATGCGGTTCATTCTGTCTTAATAGGAATATCTACCTCTCCTTATTTGGATTACGCCTTTTTCTTTGCTGTTTACATAATAGCAGATGATGTGTCCAAATATATTCCTCGGTTCTGTCAGATCTGGATAGGTCAAATATCAATCGAATATAAAAAAAGCTCCATATCATTGATAATACAGAGCTTTCACAATTATTTGTTCTATGTTTGATCAATTGCTTAAATCACCTATACAGAGAAGTGCCATCCTTTGCATTCTCTCTTCAGTCGATGTACCAGAGGTCGCTGCTGTCATAAGTGGACGGGAGCGGGATCCAGTTTCCTTCACTGGCTTCGATCCACCAGCCTTCGGAATCGTGCTCCATCCATCCGAAATCACCATAATCTGATGAGATTCCTTCAACCCAATACTGCCAGAGCGCCGGTGTAACATCAGTGTTATACCAGAGCCAGTACCCGGATGCCTCATCGTAGTAGCTGTCTTCTCTTCGGTCATAGGTCAGGATGCGGTCGGCTCGGATCGGATCTGTAACTATATGGTAGCTGCCGTCATCCTGCTTTTCCAGATAAACCATCTGCTGCTCCGGCGCTATGAGGCTGATATTGGAGCTGTCATCTGGCTGTGTAACCTGCTGGTAGTGTTCGATTGTCGGCTGATAAGACGGATGAAGGAATGCGTTTCTGACAGCAGAGGTAACGATCAGGAGGATTGTGATTGCAAGAGTGATGACAAGCCCACGGCCTTTTTTCTTTTTGGGCCGTGCGAAAGCGTTATTTAGAGACGCCTCTGAGTTGTACACATGGGTATTCTCAGGGGGCTGGTCCAGAATCTCGTCCAGTTCGGACTTAATCTCCATGGTTGCACCGCATCCGGGGCATTCCAGAGACTGGGAAGATCCGGCTCTGTTGTCCAGGCACATAAGCTTTTCGGTGCCACAGTAAGGGCATTGGCAGAGAACGTTGTCATATCTCCCGTTTTTCTGAAAAGAGACGCTGTCATAGTACCGTCCGTTTTCGTCGTAATAGCCCTTCTCGTAATACGTTCCGGACTCTGAATCCGTCCAGGACTCCGGATAGTACACATAGTCGTGACGGCGGCCATAGTAGTACGTCGGTCTCAGCATCTGGGAGATCAGGAAACCAACTGGTTGGTTCACTCTCGGGCGATGCACCGGCTGCGGAGTTGGCTTTGGCGCTGGACGGCTCTGAGGGCGATAAGAGGAAGCAGAGCCGCTGTAAGCAGGGCGGCTGCTGTGACTCGTCATGGAATGAGAGCTCGGCCCACGAGACGAATAGGAGCGGCTGGAGCCAGAACTTGAGCGTGAGCTCGAAGAGTGGCTGCTCGTAGATCTGGAAGATGTCCTGGAGGAACTGCTTCGAGAAGAATGTGAGCTGGAACTATGTCTGCTGGGTGGCATATGCATCGCCTCCTTCGGGAAAAGAAACTGCCTTATATGATAAATCAATCATATTACAGGTGCCTCTTCCTGTCAATTCTCTGTTCAAAAATTGTAACAGGATAAAATCTCTATCTTTGAACAAAGTGGTTCGTGTCACCATATTTCTGCACATAATGAATTAAGGATTGCCTATACCGGGCTGTTTGTGTTATCTTGTTCATAGCGAATAGGATTCACCTGCCTTTGGTTTTGTCTTAGCAACTCAACTTTAGCACGTTTCTTTCCTATTCGCTATTCTTTTTTACCGTCTGTCACACATCATTGTAAACTCTACAGCTCTACAAGGCTAAGATTGGATCAGAAGATTGACTTTCTGAGCCAAAAGTGCTAGGATACAAACGCCTCGGAGGGCAAATCATTCATAAGAAATGAGAAGCCGGATAAGAGATCGGGTGAGAATCCCGTTCCTTATCCGGTTTTTTTGAGGGTTAAATGGATCAAAAGATTAATGATTTTACTGTTGGGCCAATTCTCGGACCGCTCCTCTCGTTCTCCATGCCTATTCTTTTCGCTCTGTTTCTTCAGGCACTATATGGAGCGGTCGATCTTTTAATTGTCGGACAATACGCTTTCGCCCAGGATGTGTCAGGCGTAGCAGTAGGTTCTCAGATCATGCACACACTGACAAGCTTAGTCAGTTCATTCGCTATGGGAACGACAATCCTGCTTGGGCAGAACATAGGTGCCGGAAATCGTGCAGCCGGCGGAAAGATTATCGGAACCAGTATTCTTCTTTTTACATCTGTGGGATTGCTAATGACAGCGGCCATCCCCATTCTTTCAGGTGTTCTGGCAAGCCTGATGAATGCTCCAAAAGAGGCTTTCGAAGAAACAAAGCAGTATATTTCAATCTGCGGTCTGGGCTCTGTCATGATTGTTGCCTATAATGTATTGGGGAGTATCATGAGAGGTCTTGGCGATTCCAAAACGCCTCTCCTGACCGTCGCAATTGCCAGTGTTTTTAATATAGCCGGAGACCTGTTCCTTGTAGCTAAACTTGGTATGGGCGCAGCCGGCGCCGCAATTGCCACCGTATTATCTCAGACGATCAGTGTTATGATCTCCGTGTTCGTACTAAGTCACAGAAATCTACCCTTTGTTTTTACCCGAAGAGACTTTCGGATAGACTCTTTGATCTCACGGAAGATCGTCCGTTTTGGAACACCAATTGCCCTGCAGGACTTACTGGTAGGTCTGTCTTTTCTCGTTATACTTGCTATAGTCAACACATTAGGTCTGATTGCGTCTGCTGGGGTTGGTGTCGCTGAAAAAGTCTGTGGTTTTATCATGCTGATACCGGCAGCATTTATGCAGGCGATGAGCGCTTATGTTGCCCAGAACCATGGCGCCGGTAAAAATGAGCGCGCAGAGCGTGGGCTAAAAATCGCCATACTTGTCTCAACAGCATTCGGCCTCATTATGTTCTTCATCGCATTCTTCCACGGTGACTTCTTATGCGGATTATTCGCGCGTGACTCTGAAGTAATCTCAGCCGGATTTGACTACCTGAAAGCTTATGCCATCGACTGCCTGCTCACTTGTTTCCTTTTCTGCTTCATAGGATTCTTCAACGGACTTGGACAAACCGGTTTTGTAATGATTCAAGGTATTGCTGCGGCATTTCTGATCCGTATTCCTGTGGCATGGTGGATGAGCCGTACAACCGGACGACTGTTCTATATCGGACTTGGCATCCCCTGTGCAACCGTCATACAAATTCTTGCATGCTTCTTCTATTACGGCAGAATCAAATCAAAGACTGTATCACAAATCTGAAAGTTGCGTTACGAACCCTGTTTACTATCGGAACAAACTGCACTATGTCAAGCTGAAATACTGAAAACACTGCCTGCTGAAAAAGACCACAGCCAACACATGATCAGATATAATCAAAGGAAGTCATGTGCTCTCCTGCACCCATCATCGCGTTCTGTCCTTCTGCCAATGTTGTGCCTTCTGTAAAAGTAACAAAATTAGCGTCGTTTCCTTCCGAAAGCATTATCGCGACTTTTTCATCCTGGTCAGCATCCTGTGCGCCCCACTCGCCATGAGTGTAAGGCGCCGCGTCAGTATCAAATACTTCCAGCAATCCGCTCTGTCCAGCAGAAGCTTTTGGATCCCCGGCAGAGACAATATAGAAGAAGGGCTTCTCTTCTAGGTCGCCCAGCACACTGTTATCCCATTGACTGCCAACAAACAGATAAGCCGTGAAGAAATCCGGGCAGGCAGTACTCAGATAGAATGAAGTCATCCCGCCCATGGATTGTCCGGTTGTGTAGATCCGGGCTAAATCAATGGAATACTCTTCGGTGAGCGCTTCGAGCATTCTCATTGCAAAATCAATCTGGCTGGAGTGGTTGAATTCGTCATCAACAGTTGAAATGGGTATGCCTCTCGACAGCGCAGAAGCTGTCAGAGCTGCTTTTCTCGCTGAACCCGCCTATTTGGAGGCGGCATTGGAGGCATATGATGAAGCACCCCTGGACTTTCCGGATGTCGATTCATTTACAAAGCAGATTCTGTCGGCTTAGTCTTTTCCGTAAATCTTTTCGACAGTATATGTATGTTACAATCCCGATCACTTCCCCAATTGGGGCTTTAAAGTGATCGGGATTGGATGTTCATCCCAGTGAAGTGTCTATTTGTGAAACTCCCGGTAACAAAGAAGCGGTTCCTGCCGTCCAAAATCCCATGTGTGTGTTGAATCTCCGCCACATATATAACGCTCCGGACATTCCATGCATTTGATACAATCCTCGGTTCTGTCACGTCTGAAAACATGAAACCGGTTCAGCCAAACATCCATGAATTGATCAGTCCGGATATTGCCTTGAACCAGCTCCGGTCTGTTTTCTATATCCAGACATGCACAGATATCTCCGTTGCTTCTCACGCTTGCTGTCAGGATCCCCGATCCGCATAAAAAATAATGGTCCCGAACCATGCGTTCGTTTTCGACTCCAAGATAATGGGAGCATCCGAACGTTACTTCCATTTTGCATCTGTGATCGAACCTCTTTTCACGAATAAAGGAAAGCAAATACGAGAATTGCTCGGGCGTTAAAAGCATGTCGCTGGACTCGCAGGCTCTTCCGATCGGCTCCACATTGATCGGGCGCCAGCTTGTAATCCCCATGTCGCAAAGCAGCTCGTATATCCGATCCAGTTCATCAAGGTTACCCTGGTGCAGCACTGTAGTCACTTGTGGTTTAAAACCGGCATTCTGAAGAGCCCGAAGTCCATGAAGCGCACTCTTCCAGGCTCCCTTTCGCCGCCTGAGCCGGTCGTGGGATTGCTCCATTCCGTCAATGCTGACCGAAACAGTAGACATCCCCGCATGTTTCAGTCTTTCTGCGGTCACATCGTTGATTAACGTGGCGTTTGTCGTCATTCCCCAGGAAAAACCCATGCTGTTTACACATTCGGCAATATCAAAGAACTGAGGATGCAGCACTGGCTCTCCTCCGGTCAGACAGACGGCAGGTTTATCCTCGGAAATGGGTTTCAGTGTGTTTTCCACATCTGAGACCGTTAAAGACTGTCCATAAGAAGTACAGCTACTTCCGCAATGTACGCAATTAAGATTACAGCGGTTTGTGATTTCGAAAAACAGCCAGCGCAGATGAGGGGATTTCCGCAGCTCTTCCCGATGCCGGGCTATATGCTCAAGCTGCGAACGCTTCAATTCAATTACATCCATTCCTCTGAGCTGGTTACGGGCGCGCTTCCTCCGCATTTCGGGCAATGCTGTTCATTGTCAATCATATAGTCTGTTTCCCAAGAATAACCGCATTTCTTGCACGTATGTACTCTTTTAACCGGTGGAGGTCCGTAGATGCATGCAAAATCTTCCTCAATATAGGATGCCTTTCCCATAGGGGCTCCACAGTAGCGACAGTATTTGTCTCCTTCGATATAAGTTTCTTTGCAGTTTGCACAGACTTTTCGCAAGTTGTCTCTGTTCAAAATACTCATTCTCAAATTGCCTTTCCCGAAATTTCGATTTCATCTCCGCAGTGCATATAATGGAGTTGGTCTCCCATTATTCCCTTCATAATCTCATACGGCTTCTCTCCGGTGCAGTGTCCGGTATAAAGCACCGTTTTGTACTCCTTCAGAGCATGGGCAGTATCCACGATTTCCTCGACATTCTCATCGGAATAGCCGTTTCTCTGCAGAAGATGGAAGCCGCTGATCACATCATCCGGATCTCTCCCGTACAGTTTCCTATAAGCCGCTAGGACGTTGCGTATACCGTGATGGCAGCACCCGGAGAACAAAACTTGACGGTTTCCTTCCTGAATGACAAGATACTGCTCATGCCGGAACTCATCCGGGATGAAGCAATCTCTCTGTTTCTCTTTCAAAGCCCTGTTTGCAGCAGGAACGGGGCGCTCATCGGACACACACGTAAATACACTGAGTTCTTCATCGATTGTCATGTTACCATGGATACGCACAATCTGAGGAAGATCCTTCACTTCAGGAGCCAGTCCAATATATTTGGGTTCCTGCTCCGGCTCATGGTGGGAGTAATACTCGCCTTCTGCTGATTCCTGTATATAAATCTTGGCGGTTGGATTTATCCGTGAAAAAGCTTCAAGGCCTCCCCCGTGGTCGGAATGTCCGTGGCTGATCACCACAGTATCTACCTCTGCCAGGTCAACGCACTTTATCTCCGCGTTATTTATGAACAGGTCTGACGCACCAGTGTCTAACAGCATCCTATGCCGCTCTGTCTCCACGTACAGACAGAGTCCGTGCTCGATCCCGCAGCCGGCGGTTCCCTCTGTATTCTCTATCAGACAAACAACTCTCATAGGACTATCTTCCTTTTCTATTTCAGCTCCCAATCAATCTCAAGTTCCACTTTTCCTGATTT